>CAYJNJ010000126.1:0-9996 GCA_964371595.1 uncultured Bacteroidales bacterium
CACCACCCCACCACTTCACCACCCCACCACTTCACCACCCCACCACTTCACCACTTCACCACTTCACCACCTTCTTATCCCGGAGCATCTTACGGATGCCATATCCCAACCCGCTAAGCAAAAGGATGCCAACTCCTCCATCCACCGGAGCGGCGCCACCTGCTCCCTGGTTGCCGTTAATGCCATGTTCTGCCGGGGGTGCCGGGGGCTGGCCCTGTGCTGTAATTATCGTTAAAGTGAAGCAAATCAGTAATAAAACCGAACCGAAAATCATCTTTCTTCCCATAATCTCATAATTAAAAATTAACGAATAATGATCTTTTCCCTGTGGATGCCGGATACGGTTGTTACCGAAACTATATAAAGACCGCAAGGCACAGCTAGTGAATAATCAGTTTCTCCTGACGGAATATCAGAACTTATGATACATTTCCCGTCAAGGGAATGAATATCCAGTTTCCCTCCTGAATTGCAGGGATTTTTTATGAAGATGCGGTTACCAGAACTCCGGATTCCAGGGATACAGGGCTGAAGATGCTCCGCCAGGCCTGCAACATTCATAAAGTGCAGGATGAAGCGCGACCCTGCCTGTAAAGGATTATGAAGGAAATGATATTCAGGCTCATCCCTAAGGTTTTTTAAGATTTTCAGTCCTGTGTCTTCCAGGAAAATGCCGGTTTCCGCAGAAAATTCTTCAAAATCGAATGCAAGGATCGTAAGTGAATCGTTACCCGTATAATTAATGCCCAGCGGCACAGAAACGGGATGAGCCGATAAAATGTTAATACACAAGGGCGTTTCATTTCCGGCGAACGTGAATATTTCCGGGCAGCCTTCAATTCCATTGTACAGCTTTTCCGCATCAAATCCAGGATCAAATTCGTTGGAAGCTGAAGGGTCAAAATAGAGCAAAGCTTCATCAGATAGCTGATTTCGCATAACCTTCATCCGGATCCTTTCCGCGGTAAGTTGCTTCGAAATTTTATAAAACGACTGATCACCATGCACGAGCGGTTCATTATCAGCCGGATCAATATTCAACGTATCGGCTGAGAGGGATTGGACAAAAAAGCCCTGCATCGAAGGAATAATTGATGTGGTTCCTGCAGGGACACCTGTGGCCCCGTTATGGGCGCGGTACCCTCCGGCGTTATTATTCAGGGCCGGGTCCCAGATGTACATGGTGCCCGCGGCGATGGCATTTTTATCAATTCCGGTGGAGGACCAGTCGAGGGCACAGGTATAAGGGTTCCCGAGGAGGTTCCAGTTGTTCCCGCCATGGGCCAGCGGAATTGCCGCATTCCCATAATTGACCTGGCCGTTGAATTCACGGATATTATCACCGGAATTGGATTCTGAATAGGCTACAAGATATCCTTTATCACGTACCAGCGAATCTTCGAATTGGGGATTCCATGCCCCTGCCGAATCCCTCACATTGATCCAGCCCTCTTCATCCGGGGCGCTTTCATCCCAATAGTACAGATCAAAGCTCGCGTCAATCGGGTAAGGAACCAGCTCCGGTTGCAGCAACTGTGCGCCAACCGGGCTGGAGATGAAATGCCATCCATTGTTTTTAGCGATATACCTCTGGATAATGGCAGTTCCGGTTGAATACCCCATCAGTTTCATTGAGCCGGTTTGAAGCGGATTCAATTCTGACTTCAGGAACAATCCCCGCCCTGTTTCACCTTCATTCAATGTGTCGAGTAACAGGTTTCCGAAAACGGTCAGCGCTTTGCCGGCATTCACGGTAAGCCTGGCTGTATCCCTCACAGTGAGGTTCATACAGACGGCTGGGTCGCCGGGGGGATTGGTAATGACAGGGAAGAAACTGACGGTATCCGGAACCAGCACATTGGTCTGGAACGAAGGGGGGATTCCTGTTGACCAGTTTGAGCTGTCGCTCCAGGAAGCCGTCAGCCCCTGCCATTTTACTGCGTAAGTACCGAAAGGGACCGAGGCCCTGAGTCCTGCCTCATCTAACCCATCCAAAGCATCATTCCCGGGCGTTTCCCAGGCAGATGGTTCCCATCCGCCATCAGGCCCGGTCCCATGTTTTCGATACCAGTAACTATCAAGATACGAATCCGTTGCATCCTCCAGCCAGACCTGGTCAATGACGACCGAGCCTACCTTCTGCCGTACCTGGAAACCATCATTGCCATTACCGCTGATGATCCCTAATGGCAAAACATTGGCATAGATCCCTTCATTTCCGAATACATCATGAAATGCATTTACATGATCTGTTTTTACCAGGTAAACAAAAGTGTTCGTATAAATTCCACTCAATGAACTGATTGCGCCTGTACCCACACCAAACGGCGCACCGTTCAGCGAACGCCAGATCTCATAATAATTGAGGTTTTCCGTCCCGGTCACAAACAATTCAATCACTTTCGGGCAACCACCCGTGAGCGTCCCATCCAGTATACCGGTGATCATGACCCCCGGCCTGGCCGTAATTTGCCACCCCGCAAGAAGAACAAGCAATATGGCCATCCTCTTTTTCAATCCGTTTGTTTTCATAATGCTTTTTATTTGTTTATCCGGTTTTTTGAAAAATATACCCGGTCGGCGATTAAAAAAATTTTAGGAGCGTCTGAAAGGCTTTAGCAACAAGCAGTTTGAAATTCCAAATACCAAGCACCAAGCACCAAATAAATTCCAAGCACCAAGCACCACAATCTAGGAAAGCACCAAATACCAAATAAATTCCAAATTCCATCCGCCAGCTGGCGGACCAGGTTCCAGCAAAAACCAAATGACAACCATTTACAATTTATAGGGTGGAATTTTCTGTACTTTTACTTTTATGAATCTTTATCCGGAGTCTGATGGAAAATCACGGAGTGATGAGGAGATCCTGATCCTTGGAATTGGCAATGTGTTATTAGGAGATGAGGGGATTGGCATTCACGCTGTCAGGATGCTTGAAACAAAGTCATTTCCGGATAATATTATAATTCTTGACGGCGGGACGGGGGGCTTTCACTTGCTTTCCCTTTTTCAGCAATATAAAAAGATCATTATGATCGACGCCACGCTGGATAACCATGTTCCGGGAACAGTAAGTCTTCTCAGGCCAAAATATGCGGTTGATTTTCCGCAAACCCTTTCCGCTCACGACATCGGGCTGAGGGACCTGGTGAATTCTTCTGCCTTGCTGGGTTTTCTGCCTGAGATTGAATTGATTACTGTGTCGATTACTGGCGATCAGCCCCTGAGCATGGATTTATCCCCTGAAATCCAGGCTTCCCTTGTTAAGATTGAAAAGATGGTGGATGAACTGATTGGAAAGAATTGATTATCAGTCGACCATAAGCGAGCTGACCCTAAGCTCTTTCCCTTTTGTAACCTCGTAACGAAAACTTTTGCAGGAAGGGCATTCAGCAAAGAAATGCTCTATCGGGAAATCCTTGCCGCATTCCAGGCAGCGTGCTTCTGCCTGGATCTTAAGGATGACCAGCTCGGCCTTCTGTGCCATCGTTCCCTCAATCGCCGATTCCCAGCAAAACTGTAATGCCTCGGTTTCAACCCCGGCCATGGTGCCGATTTCAACCTCAATTTTCGAAATTGAAGTGGAATTGGCTTTAAGGGCTTCTTCTTCAGCTAATTCAACGATACTTACTGCGATAGATAATTCATGCATGCGGCAAAAGTAGTTTAAAGATGATTTCCATTTAAAAAGTTAATTTTCGATGTTTTTAGCCACAAAGTCACCAAAACACAAAATATCACAAAAAATTGATTAATAATTCAATACCCTTAGTGTAATTTGGTGTTTTCGTGATTTGGTGGCAAAAATCCAGTTAGTGTGGGATTGTGAAGCATGATTAATAACCCCAGGGGTAACCTTGCCTTATCACACAATATTCTCCATTAATACCTAAAGTTAAATCTATCCCGAAAATAAGCTCTTCCTGACCTTCAGCATAAGGTTCAACAAATTTTAAGACATATTTATTCTGATCGACATTATTTACTTCAATATCTAAATCAAATAAACAAAGGCAATAACAACCTGGTTCCTTTTCAAATTCCTGGATTATAATTGTATCATTACTTGTGAAGATTTCGCAGTAAATCTCTTCCGGACAGCAACTGAAACCAGCGTTGAAATGCTGCAAGCTTAGTATAAAATTTGCGGGGTCATAAGAATATTGGACGCAGCTAAATGTATCCGGCTCAGTAAATTTCAGGTTATCAGCTTGAAATGGTATACAGTCGGTGTGATGAGTGACACTTCCCGTAATGTCTGATGTGACAGGGGATTTCTCGTGATGGCAAGCGGCTAAAAATATAAATGTTACTGCAGCTATGAGGAAAACGGCATGTAGATTTCTCATTGCTTTTTAAATTTTGCTTCAGGTTCAAATTGATGTAATCCCCAGATCGTAAGTTCGCCGGTTTCAGGGTTCAACAGGATTTTGTGGACGCTCTCAGAATTTGGAGAATCTTTCGGGTAGAGGTAGAGTTTTTCATGAATTTTGTCCAGGCCGTAGATCAGGGTGTCGGTTTGCACGCACCTCAAAGCCCGAGTGGTATAGAATAAAGTTTTCACCCCATCAAAAGACAGGTTTTCCCGATCCAAAAGACTTGTAATTTCAACCCATTCACCTTTAAGATCTTCATTATCAGGAAAAGTTTCCTTTTTACAGGAGATAATCAATAAAGGTAAAAGGAAGATAAAAAAAACGGCCCTTGGTTTCATGGTTATGGTTTTTGATCAGTATAATTTCATTCAAAAATTGTACCAAGAACTTCATCCAGAAGACCTTCCATCACTTTATAACCGGTTTTGTTTGGGTGAACCCCGTCTTCCGAATATTCTGCTTTCATGGCATTTTTATTATCAGCCATAGATGAAAAAAAATCAAGATAGATGAATCCCTTTTCCGCTGCGAATACCTTAATCCATTTATTCAGGGCGACTACCTTTTCAGCCGGCTCCAGGCCTGGCCGCCACGGGAAATCATAGGCCGGCAGCACCGAACAAAGTACTACTTTTATCCCGTTTGCTTTGGCCAGTTCTGCCATTGAGGCAATATTGTCTTCAATCATTTCGAGGGTCGCCGGCCCGGTATTTTCAGCGATATCATTCACACCGCAAAGCAGGACAACTGCTTTTGGTTTAAGGTCAATAACATCAGGCCTGAACCTGATCAGCATCTGGGGCGTGGTCTGGCCGCTGATGCCACGGTTGATGTATGGTTTTCCTTCAAAAAATTCAGGGCAGGTATAGATCCAGCCTTCCGTGATTGAGTTGCCCATGAAAACAACCCTGTTTTCGCCGTGGGCCGGCGGTTGAAGCTTTGTATTGGCTTCCCTGTAACGGGCCAGGTTTGGCCAGTCGTTCATTATTCCTGACCACCACTCGTATTCCTGGATGATCTGCTCCGTTGTTTTTCCATCAATAGTCTTTGCCTTCGTATCAACCTGGGCAATTGAAACAGATCCAAAGAGCATGAACAATACAATTAAGGAATGATGCATTATTTTCATTTTATATAAATAAAGTTAGATAAATTTCAAAAACTTACTGACGACTGACGACTGACGACTGACGACTATTTATCTTTCCAGTTCCACCATTTCAGCCTTTCCGGTTCCCGGTCTTTCTCATTAGTTTCAGCAAAATACACCGCGCAGCGAAAAACGTAAAGCAGGCAAGGATCCTGTATTGTTCCAGCCACTTTATTAGATTGGACATACATTTTTTCAGGTGATTTGCCTTTCAGATCATCAATACATTTTATTCCAATGTCCCACAGATCGTTGGAAATGGATTTGCCAACACCAGGGATAATTTGCAGTTGCTTGAGCTGTTCTTCGTTTGTCATTGCATAAAATTACAATATTTTAAATTGCTGATCCAACCTGCTAAGCTGTTATTCATCACGCGTCACAGACGCGCGCTAACTTGGAATTATTGCCCTCTGACTTCTGACTTCTGACTTCTGACTTCTGTCTTCTGTCTTCTCTCAATTTAGAATCGAAATAAATTACACATCTAGAAAACTAAATGTATATAATGTGATTTTTTTTAACAGTATTTTTATCTTTCAAAAGTTTGAATTTTAAAAGAACGAAAATGTGCTTAGCTGTACCGGGAAGGTTACTCTCAATAGATGATTCGGCGCCTATGAAAATGGGGAAGGTTGATTTTGACGGAGTTGTGACCGATATATGCCTGGAATTTTTACCGGAAGCAAAGGTGGGCGATTATGTTTTGGCCCACGTTGGAACTGCCCTGACACTTTTGGATGAACAGGATGCCATGGAGACCCTTGATGCTTTGCGCCAGCTTGGCGAAATTAAGCCTGACAGGGAGTTACAGGACAATTAAGGAGGAGGAAGTTATGTATCAGAAAATATATACCTCGTCTTATGAAAAACCAAAAACCAACCCTTTACCAGGAAATCAGGGCGAAGGGGTATTCCCGCCGGGAATTCCTCCAGTTCTGTGCGACGATGGCTGCCTTTATGGGAGTGCAGGCATCCGGATTCGGGCAGATCGTTAAAGCCCTTGAGAAAAAGGCCAGGCCCCCTGTGGTCTGGTTCCACTTCCAGGAATGCACTTGCTGCAGTGAGTCGTTTATCCGTTCCTCACATCCTATCGTTGCCGACGTTGTGCTCGATAAGATATCCCTGGATTATACCGAGACTTTAATGGCCGCCGCAGGCCACCAGGCTGAAGAAGCCCTGGCTAAAACCATGGAAGAATATCATGGCCAGTACCTTATGCTGGTTGAAGGCTCCATTCCTACAGGCGACGAAGCCTATTGCTGCATAGGGGGCCGCAGCGCGCTTGACATCGTGAAAGAAGCCGCCGAAGGAGCTAAGGCCATTATTGCCTGGGGCAACTGTGCCTCAGCCGGATGTGTCCAGGCTGCCGATCCGAACCCGACAGGGGCCAAGCCGGTGCATAAGGTCATCAAGGGCAAGCCTATCATCAATGTCCAGGGTTGCCCGCCAATTGCCGAGGTTATGGCAGGTGTCATTGTCCACCTCCTGACTTTCGAATCTATCCCGCAGCTCGACAGCCTCGGCAGGCCGACTGCATTTTACTCACGCAGGGTGCACGATACCTGCTACCGCCGTCCTAATTACGATGCCGGCCTCTTTGTCGAATCATGGGACGATGAAAATGCCAAAAAAGGCTACTGCCTGTATAAAATGGGCTGCAAAGGGCCTAATACCTATAACGCCTGCGGTGTGATGCGCTGGAATAACGGGGTAAGCTTCCCGATCCAGTCGGGGCACCCCTGCATTGGCTGCAGCGAAGCGAATTTCTGGGACAACGGCCCGTTCTATCAGCACCTGGCCAGCTTCCCCGGCTTTGGCATTGAATCTACTGCTGACAAGATCGGCGTGGCACTGGGTGTCGGCACTGCCGTCGGTATTGCTGCCCATGCAATCAGCACCAATATCCGCAAGCGCAAAGTGATCCGCGAAGGGGCTTGTGAACCTGAAGAAACCAAAAAACAGAACAGGAGGTAACTATGGCAAACAGAATCGTAGTCGACCCGGTAACCCGTATCGAAGGGCACCTCAGGGTTGAAGTGGAAATAAAAGACGGTTTCATCACCGAAGCGTATAGTTCCGGAACGATGGTCCGTGGCCTGGAAATCATCCTGAAAGGCAGGGATCCAAGGGACGCCTGGGCATTTACCGAAAGGGTCTGCGGCGTTTGCACCACGGTGCACGCGCTGGCTTCGGTACGAAGCGTTGAAAATGCCCTGGGCATTACCATTCCGCCGAATGCGGAACTTATCCGTAACCTCATGTTCTGCGCACAGTATATGCAGGACCATGTAGTTCATTTTTACCATCTCCACGCCCTCGACTGGGTGGATGTCGTATCTGCTTTAAAAGCCGATCCTGCCGTCGCTTCTACTATTGCGCAGTCGATTTCAAGCTGGCCAAACAGCTCGCCTGGATATTTCAAAGACCTGCAAAACCGACTGGTCAGTTTCGTGGAGAGCGGACAGCTTGGCATTTTTGCCAACGGCTACTGGGGGCATAAAGCCTACAAATTGCCGCCTGAAGTGAATCTTATTGGTGTGGCGCATTACCTTGAAGCCCTCGAATGGCAAAAGGAGATCGTAAAGATCCATACCATTTTCGGTGGGAAGAACCCGCACCCGAATTATCTGGTAGGCGGTGTTCCCTGCCCGATCAACCTTAACGAGAGCAACGCCCTGAACGCGGAAAGGCTTGCATATGTCGGCAAGTTGCTTTCCGATGCACAGGAGTTCATTGAAAAGGTTTATATCCCTGATCTACTTGCCGTAGCTTCGTTCTACAAAGACTGGGGCGCGATCGGCGGCGGACTTGAGAATTACATGGCCTACGGCGACCTGCCAATGTTTGGCTATAATGATCCCGGCAGCTTTAAATTCCCCAGGGGCGCCATATTGGGCCGCAACCTTGCCGAGGTTTACGACGTTGACCCGGCTGATACCCAGCAAATCCAGGAATTTGTTTCCCATTCCTATTATGATTATTCGGGTGGTAAAAACAAAGGGCTGCATCCCTGGGATGGAGAGACCAAGTTCAATTATACAGGGCCGAGACCGCCTTACGATTTCGTGGATGTTGAAAATAATTACAGCTGGCTCAAGACCCCGCGCTGGAAAGGCCACGCAATGGAAGTCGGACCGTTGTCGCGCATGCTGATTGGCTATGCTTCAGGCAGGGATGAGTACAAGCAGGTAGTGGAAGAAGCGCTGGGGGCATTGAATGTGCCGGTTACTGCGCTGTTCTCAACGCTGGGACGGACAGCAGCACGGGGGCTTGAAAGCCGCCTGGTAGCCCGCTGGTCGAAAGAGTTCTACGACCAGTTGCTGACTAATATCAAGAATGGCGATTCGCGGACTGCCAATAATGAAAAATGGGATCCTGCCACCTGGCCTGCTGAGGCAAAAGGCGTAGGGATGACCGAGGCTCCCCGCGGGGCGCTGGCACACTGGATCGTGATCAGGGATAAGAAGATTGAGAATTACCAGCTGGTAGTCCCCAGTACATGGAATGCTTCCCCGCGTGATGCGGAAGGACAGCGGTCGGCTTATGAAGCTTCCCTGATCGGTACACCGGTCGAAAATCCTGACCAGCCGCTGGAAATCCTCCGTACCATTCATTCATTCGATCCCTGTATCGCTTGTGCGGTGCATGTCTATGATGAAAAGGGAACTTATGTGCACCAGGTTCAAACTTTTTAAGCTGAAGCCATGAATACACACAGCACTCATACCCTCAAGGAAGAATATGTCTGGCAACTGCCGGTCAGGTTCTACCACTGGATCAATGCCCTTTGCGTTGTAGTCCTGGCGATCACCGGTTACCTGATCGGTCGGCCGGTTGCCATTGTCAATGGCGCAGAGGCATCGTTCAGCTACTGGTTCGGAATGGTGCGCTTTATCCATTTCGTCACTGCTTTTGCTTTCTTCTTCAACTTTGCTTTCAGGATTTACTGGGGATTTGCAGGGAATAAATATGCGCACTGGGAGAATTTTATCCCTCTTAAAAAGACCCAGTGGAGAGAACTTGTTGAGGTGATGAAAGTCGATATCCTGCAGGTGCGTTGCAAGCCAATTGTATCGATCGGTCACAATACCCTGGCCAGCCTTACATATTTTTTAACGTTCCTGGCTTTCCTGCTGCAATGCCTGACCGGTTTCGGAATGTATGCCGCGATGAGCAAGTCGGCCTTTCCACAGCTATTTGCATGGATAGTGCCGTTATTAGGAGGGGATATGGCCACAAGGCAGATCCATCACATCCTGATGTGGTTTTTCATCATCTTTGCGTTTATCCACGTCTACCTGGTATTTTACCACGATTATGTTGAAAGAAGAGGGGTCACTTCCTCGATGATAGGGGGGTGGAAGTTTGTGGAGAAAGAGGAGAAATAGTCATTAAGTAGTCATTAGGTTGTCATTAAGTAGTCATTAAGTAGTCATTAAGTAGTCATTAAGTAGTCATTAAGTA
>CAYJNJ010000127.1:0-9692 GCA_964371595.1 uncultured Bacteroidales bacterium
CCACCATTCGGAGCGGGGGAAATTGGCCAAATCCAATAGAACAAGTCCCGCCAGGGACGACAGTATGGTAGCCGGTGGTCAGCCGTCAGCAAAAAACCAAGTCCCGCCAGGGACGACAGTATGGTAGCCCCGTCAGGGGTGACAGTATGGTAGGGAGGGTGAGGCATATATCATTGAACATTGAGCGATGAGCATTTTGCATTTCGATGAAAAATACAACATGCAAAACGCAAAACGGAACATCAAAACTCCCTCACGCACCGAAACCCAACCGTTGCATTCCGATCGAACCCCGGCGAAACCAGCAAAAGCTGCTGGTGCCAGTTGTTCGGCTGCGGGCCACCTTTAACGTACCACCATGAGGAAGTCGGTTTATAATAGCTCCCGCCTTTCATGATCACAAAATAATAGGTGCCGTTATTGTAGACATCATTGGTGAATTGCCAGACATTTCCGGTCATGTCCATGATGCCGAAGGGGCTTTTTCCACCGGGGAACGCATCAACAGACGTAGTTTTTCCGCTGGCATGATTGCAAAGGGTCGAATCGTATTCATTTCCCCAGGGCCATTTGTAGTTATCATTGCCCTGCGCGGCATATTGCCATTCGGTTTCGGAGGGAAGCTGCTTTCCCTGCCAGTTTGCATAGGCTTTTGCGTCCTCCAGGCTGACATAAACAACCGGGTGGGTCTCCAACCCTTCCGGAATTTTACCGTTTATCCAGTGTTTCAGAAAATTCACCGTATCGGCCGGCTTATACCCTGTTGATTCCAGGAAATTCTCAAATTGTTGATTGGTAACAGGATAAATATCCATGTAAAACGACGGAATGTCAATATTAACGGGCTCTTTCGCATCAGGATAGGGGATGAACTGGTCGGTGTTTTCAGCCTGGAATGCAAAGATACCACCCTTGATAAACACCATGTCTTCCGGAGTTGCAGTCGGAATACCTGGTTTCGCTGTCATACCAAACGGCCTCGGAGAACCCTCTTCCAGTAAAACGATCCTTTCATCAGAAAGCTCATTATCATTAAACAACTGAACCACGATCTTTCCTTCATAATCGCCAAAATCTTCGTAAACATTCCGACTGTAAGAACCGGAACTAAGCATTATAACTCTCTTATTCTGATATGCGGGATTGCCGGCCCAGATACGAAGTTCACCGCCAGGTGGTGCATCCACGGTTAGTACACCGGATGAAACTGAGGCTTTAATGAACTCAGGGAGTAAAGCAATGCAGTCAATATTTCCCTCGGTCCTTGTATTTAAATCAAATGAATTGAAAGCTTCCAGTTTTGAAGGAATGTAGTATTTCCCGTCTTTTTCCACCCAATCCAGCTCTTCATGGTGCCAGAGGCTGACAAGGTGCTTCCCTGATACTGAATCTTCTTCAAACAAAGGCCCGCGAAATCCTCCGGGGACCAGGCTGAAAACAGTGAATAGGATCTTTTCCCCTAGCGGCCATTTGTTCACCCAGATGCTGTCCCTGAGGGTGGGCAGGAGAGGGGTCCAGTCATTGGTGAGGAAATTTGAAGTGTTCTCCCTCAGCAGCCGTGTGGTTTTACCGAGATAAATAAGGTCGTCCTCCATATTTTCCTGCCTGCCGGGGGCGAAAGTATTCAACTCGGTACCGTAGCCGTTAAAGAAGGCAATGGAAGCTTCCCGCCTGATCCTGCCGTCGTGCACCTGGCAAACGCGGAAAATGGCGAAATCAGGCCTGATCAGCTTGTTGAGGTTCAGCGGGGGAGGCATGTAAATGGCATCATGGACCCTTCCCGCCACGATACCGGGCATATCTTTCACCACCGCCATGCCTTCGCTGTACATCACCACACCGGGCTTCACGCTGTCGGCCGCCTTCTGCAGCTCATAGCTCGAGGCGCCATGGCAATCCAGCACTACGCCATCGGCATCAGTCGCTTCTATCAGCCGCGCCATGCCTGAATAGTGGTTTTCTGAGCGGGTGCTTTCATCCCAGGGATTGTAGCAGATGAAGAACTTCGTCCCTTGCTGCTTCCATTGCTGTGACATGCTTTTAATCTTACCCAGACCGCCGGGAAGATCGGAGAACAAATCCCACTGGTTGCGCTGGTCGACGCCAAGCCGCGGCCAGGTGGGCCACAAGCCGAGTACGTCATATCCTCCAAAAAGTTCTGTACCTCGCTCCAGGAAAGCGTCTGCCGTATATTCCTGAATCTGCCAGTCGTAAAAATCCTTGTTCCAGGCAAACTGCAGCCCGATAAGATAGGCATGGCGGATCCAGTGCAGGTCGTCACGCTGGTAAAGGGTATCATCAAAAGTTTCAAGATCAAAAAGATACTTTTCATGGAACATCAGCTTCAGCCCATTCTGCCAATCTCCCCTGTATTCATCCTGCCACAGGGTGTATTCGACATAACCGCCAGGATAAACGATGGTCCTGTAACGCCTGGCTTCAGCGTTTTCAGTCTTTGTACGCCTTGCCAGCGCACAAACCGACAGGTCGTCATTGATGGGAATGGCGCCATATCCGAGTTCCCACGCGTTATCCGGCAGTATAACCCCAACCGGCCCCAGCCCCGGACGGAAAATCTTCGCCCTTGCCAGCGCCCATGGACCGGTGGATGTCAGGTAGATATGATCAGGGAATTCGCCGAAAGGGACGACATTCTCAATATCGACCGTATCATTTGAATTGTTCCTGAAAGTGATCCTGCTCTTTTTTCCTTCATTAAACGCTTTGTTTTTGAAAATTTCGACTGTTATATTCCCTGCGAACTTTAATATTGATGAAGAATCAGTCAAGTGGGAATCTTCCATATTTGCAAAACGGATTTTCCCGTTTATTTGGAATGAAAATTCAGGAAATGTTTGCTTTGCCTTCTGGGAATTTGATTGAATGATAACAAGAAGGAACGAGCACAGCAGAAAATTTCGTAGCCGGTACATATTTTTGTTATTGGTCTTTACAAATTTAGTGTGTTGCGAAGATGTTTCCAAGATTATCTTTGTAGCCAATGTTTTCACCACATAAGCACAATAGAAAACATAGGAGCCACATAGGGGGAATTGCAGAATGACAGAGATGGAGGATAAAATATTAAGCCTGGATTTTGAAGAGCTTCACAAGCCGCTGGAGGAGCTTAAAGCATGCCGGATTTGTCCAAGAAATTGCAATGCCGACAGGTTTTCCAAAAAGCTGGGCTATTGCAAAGCGGATGCCTCTTTCAGCATTTCATCCATCTTTGCCCACAAGGGGGAGGAGCCTGTGATCTCCGGCGATAAAGGTATATGTAACATCTTCTTTACAAACTGTAACCTGCAGTGTATCTATTGCCAGAACCACCAGATCAGTTGCAATTCACTGGATTATAGTTCAAATAAGATGGAATTGAAAGATGTGATCCGGCAGATCATGGAAATTCTGTCCACAGGCATCAGGCACGTAGGATTTGTTTCCCCATCTCATTTTATCCCGCAGGTGAAAATCATTATTAACTCCCTCAGGGCGCTTGGCCTTGATCTCGTTTTTGTATACAATACCAACGGTTATGATACTGTTGAAAGTATCCGCGGACTGGAAGGCTTTATCGACATTTACCTGCCTGATTATAAGTATGCTGATAAGGATACCGGGAGGAAATATTCCGATGTGAAGGATTACCCTGAAGCCGCTTTAGCCGCTCTTAAGGAAATGTACCGCCAGGCTGGAAAAAGCCTGCCGCTTAATGAATACGGTTACGCGACAAAAGGAATGATCATCAGGCACCTGGTTTTACCCGGTCACCCGGATAATAGCATCAATGTACTGAAAATCATTGCCAAAGAACTTTCCAATGAATTGCATATTTCGTTGATGTCGCAGTATTATCCTACCCACCAGGTATCTAAGCACGAATTTCTAGGACGGACTTTGAAGGAGGAAGAATACCGCCAGGTAACCGATAAATTGGAAGAATTAGGTTTTGAAAACGGATGGGTACAGGAGATGTCGAGCCATGAGAATTACAGACCGGACTTTGAAGCAGAGCACCCGTTTCGGCAGGCTTAGGATTTTAATGTTCCAAAGTTCCAAAGTTCCAGTGTTCCATTGTTCAATTGTTCCATTGTTATGCCACAAAAACACGGAAACACTAAATTACACAAATGTTATTTACTTAATAATCAGTTATTTGTGATATTTAGTGTTTTAGTGTTTTAGTGGCAATTCTTTCAGCAACTTTGGAACACTGGAACACTGGAACACTGGAACTTTGGAACACTGGAACAATGGAACAATTGAACAATGGAACAGTGGAACAATCTTATTTCACGATTTCAATCAGTTCCACTTCAAACACCAGCGCCATGTTCGGGCCGATGACGCCGCCTGCGCCCTGTTCGCCGTAAGCAAGTGCCGGGGGAATGAAAAGCATCCACCTGGCGCCCGGCTGCATAAGCTGAAGGCCTTCTGTCCAACCAGGGATGACCTGGTCAACTCCAAATACGATCGGCTCGTTGCGGTCGATTGAGCTGTCAAATACTTTCCCGTCGGTAAAAGTGCCATGGTAATGCACCCTGACCTGGTCGGTCGGGAGCGGATGGTCGCCGGTTCCCGGGGTTATGATCTTATATTGTAATCCGCTTGGCAGAGTTACAACTCCTTCTTTCGCTGCGTTTTCTGCCATGAAGGCATTGCTTTTTTCTAAATTCATACTCGCTTCTTTAGCAATTTGATGGTTAAAATAATCCTCTACACACTTGTTGGCATTCTCCATAATGATCAATGGTTCAGCACCCTTTAATCCGTCGTTGAACCCCTTCAGGAACAAGCTTTCATTGATATCATTGACACCCTGGACCAGCATGTTGTTGCCGATCAGGATACCGAAACTGTATGACAGTGAATCCACTTTGTTCTTCAGTGGCGGCTCAACTATGGTTTCCTGGGCCTGCATGGCGAATGCCAGGGAAATAGAGAATAATAAAGTTAAAAGTGATTTTTTCATTTGTGATTTTTTTTTGGCAAAAATAGACTTTTTATCATAGGACTGTTGAATTATTATCAGCAGGGAGTGGGCTTAGCTTCTTTTTCGGCCTTCTTGTAACGAAGTAAACACCAGCCATAATAAGGACGGCAGCGATAGTTTTTACCACAGTCAGCTGGTCTTTTCCGAAGAGGATGGCCACGACAGAAGCAATCAACGGCTGGAGGTAGATGTAAATCCCATTAACACTGGGGCTGACCGATTTCAGTGAGAAATTATTAAGGTAATAGGCAAGGATGGTTGCACCGAACACGACGAAGCTGATAGACAGCCAGATGGTCAGGGGAATTGTCGTAAAAGAAGTTGATGTAAATGATTTGAAAGTAAAAGGGAAAATGATGATCAACCCAAAAAAGAAGACCCATTTCATGACGGTGATGGATTCATATCTTTCCATTAAGGGTTTAACAAGAACAAGATAAAGTGCCCATGATCCGGCGTTTATGAAGATGAACAGGTTCCCCAGCATAGTGGAACCCTTGAACTCGCCATTTCCTGCCGACAGCACGATCATCACAGCCCCTGCAGCGCCGAGGATGATGCCAACGACTTTTATCGTCGTGATTCTTTCTTTCAGAATATAATGGGCAAAAATCAGGATTAATACCGGGATTACTGTTATAATAATGGAGGCATTGATAGGAGTAGAGAGGTTCAGGCCTTCGAAAAAGAGGATCTGGTTAATGGCAACTCCGAAAAAAGCGCAGATGAACATCTTAAAAAGGTCCCTTTTATTGACTTTTTCAGTTGGGACAATCAGGTGTAATATCCCGAAAACCCCAACGGTGATAAGTACCCGGAGGAAAATGATTGCTTTTGGCATCATATAATCGGGCATAATACCTTTTGCAATCACATAGTTCAGGCCATAGATGGTATTTGCCCCCAGCAAGGCAAAATGCGCTCTGATGTTCCGGTTCAATTCATTATTATTTAGTATATGTTATTCAGGTTGTTACGCGACCATTCCGAAAAAATTTTCCTAACTTTCTCCTGCCCGGTTTGCACGAATGGGATCATCCGGTCGGGGTGGGGAAGGGCCAGTTGCCGGTAGATATGGTCATCATCAAAGCCGGCATTTGCCGCATCTTCTCTTGATGCGGCATAGTAAACCTTTCTGGGGCGGCTCCAGTAAATGGCGCCGAGGCACATCGGGCAGGGCTCGCAGCTTGTATAAATATCGCAATCTTCCAGCTGGTGTGAATTCAGGGCTTCGCAGGCGCGGCGTATGGCAAGCATCTCGGCATGTGCCGTAGGGTCGTTTGTCACCAGCACTTCGTTATAAGCCGAAGCAATGATTTCGCCATTTTTTACGACAACACAGCCAAAAGGCCCGCCATGACCGCTTTCCAGGTTCATGCCGGCTAACCTTATCGCCTCATCCATAAATTTATCCTGCTGTTTTTGCATAAATTTTCTTCCAAAATTACCATTTACCTTTTAATGTAGGGCAGATAACTGCAGCGGCAAGCAATTCCAGGAAAATTTTCCTTTGAACCGGCCTGGCGCCAAGACTTCTTAAATGTTCTGTCCGCTGCTGGGCATCAATAAAATGAAACCCCAATTCCAGCGCGCGGTCGACCAGGGCGGTAAGAGCAACTTTTGAAGCATCTCTTTCCCTGAAAAACATAGATTCTCCGAAGAATGCTTTGCCAAGGGATACGCCATATAAGCCGCCGGCTAATTTTCCATCCTGGTATGTTTCGACACTGTGCGCATAGCCCAGCTCATGCAACTTAATATAAGCTTCCTGCATATCCCGTGTGATCCAGGTCCCTTCTTCTTCACGGTTCCCGGCAACAGCACAGGCTGCGATAACACCAGGGAAATCATGATCGAACCTGACTTCCATCGTGCCGCGCCTGATGGTCTGCAAGAGGCTTTTCGATCTTTTGAATTCGGATGGGACCAGGATCATCCTTGGGTCCGGTGACCACCACAGGATTGGCGATCCCTCATCAAACCAGGGGAATATGCCATTTGCGTAGGCCTGTAATAACCTCTCTGCCGAAAGATCGCCCCCAATGGCCAGCAATCCGTCTTTATCAGCAAGAGAAGGATGTGGGAAGCGGATTTCGTCTTCAAGAAAGTAAACCGGCATATTCTGTGTAAATCGATTAAAAGTAAACAAAAAAAAAGACCGGCTGTTCACCTCTTGGGGATGATCACTTTCAAAACGCCGTCCTTGTGGTTTGCAGAGACCTTTTCGGTATCCATACTGTCGGGCAGTGTGAATCTCTGTGAGAAAAATCAAACTTGATCCAGGCTTTTTAGTATTCTGTCGCAGGAAAGATGGATCTCTTCTTCAGTGATAGTCAATGGAGAGGAAATACGGAAAGCCTGCGGCCGGTACAGGAATGAATCCCCCAGGAGGCCGTTCTCAAGGAAAAGTGGAATAAGCCTGCCCACTTCTTCCGCTGATTTCAGATCAATACCAATCATCAGCCCTTTATGCCGGATAGCCTTGATTTTAGGATGATCCGACAATCTTTCAATAAAAATACCGGCCTTCATATCAGATAATTCACATATCCCTGTTGAATCAAGGTATTCCAATGCTGCCAGTGCCGCGGCGCAACTCACCGGGTGACCGCCGAAAGTGGTGATATGCCCGAGTTCCGGGTCATGCGTGAGGCTGCTCATGATCTCTTTCGAAGAAATAAAAGCCCCCAGCGGCATTCCTCCACCAAAAGCTTTTGCCAGGCACAGTATATCGGGAACGATGCCGTAATGCTCAAAGCTGAACATTTTCCCAGTCCTTCCCATTCCCATCTGGATATCGTCGATGATCAGCAAAGCCCCGGTTTCATTGCACTTTTTCCGAAGTGCTAAAAGAAAACCATCTTCCGGAAGGATTATGCCTGCCTCTGCCTGTATGGTTTCCACAACTACACAGGCGGTTTTTTCCGAAATCCCGGCCAGGCCTTCAAAATCATTGAAAGCGATCAACCGGGTATCAGGAACCATGGGACGGAATGAATTCTTCAGCAGTTCAGAACCAGCAATACTCAAAGCCCCGTGCGTTCCGCCATGATATGAATTGTTGAAAGAGACCAGCTCGGTGCGACCGGTAAAACGCTTGGCGAGTTTCAACGCCCCTTCAATGGCTTCGCTTCCGGAGGAGACAAAATAGGTAGAGTGCAGTCCGGGTGGCAGGAGGGATGCGAGTTTCTCAGCCAGCTTCACCTGTGGCGACTGGATCAATTCGCCGTAAACCATCAGGTGCATGTATTTTTCAGCCTGGTCTTTAACTGCATTAACGATATCCGGGTGCTGATGGCCCAGGTTGCTTACGGTTACGCCGGCTACAAGGTCAATGTAATCCTTTCCGTCAGGTCCGTAAAGATATACTCCCTTTGCTTTCGAAATTTCGATCCCGAGCGGGCGCGATGAAGGAAGCCCGAGGTATTCGTAAAACAGTTGGCGTTGTGATACCATTTTTTATAAAGTTTCAACCTTCGCGCGGTAGATAACTCCGCGTCTGGCCAGGTCTTTCAGCATAAAATCGACACAGGCAGGCTCAAACCCGATGTATTCAGGGGCAGAGATCCCTTTGCGGCTGTAAACACCGGAAGTGATCATCCTGACAGCGGCCGTAGCCGTGTAACCTGTTGTCCGCGCCATGGAATGGATACCTGATTCCGGGTCGAACCGGTCCTCCAGCTCCCAGGTGTACCGCATTCTCCTATTATCCTTCATGCCTTCCACCATCACCATCATCACGGTCAGGTCCTGTTCATCCTTCAGCTCCCACATGGGGAACAGCAGCTGCGTGGTAAGATCGATCGGCCTGATCTGCTGGCCTTTGACGTTTATCAATTCCGTATTGAAAAACCCTATTTCCTGTAACAGCTTAATTTTCCCGATATGACCAGGGTAACGGAGCGTTTTCTCAATCATATCAGGGCATTCGATCGTCCGGATCAATGAGCGCAGGCCGTCGCTGTTAAAGGCTTCGAGTGTGCCGATACCGCTGAATTCGAGGTATTCGGGTTCTGAAAGTGCCGGCATTTCGACCAGTTTGCCATCCCTGATAAACCTGGCGGGACGGGTATATTCCTCAATGACATCGATCGGGGAGAACGGTGCGCGGTACTCAAAGGGCAGTTGCCTCTGCTGCGGCAGGCCACCGACGAAGATCCTCACTTTTTCGGTTTTATCGAGCTGCCTGGAACCATAACCCGTCAGCAGGTTGCTCATGCCCGGCGCCACCCCGATATCGGAAACAGCGATCACGCCCTTTTTTGCAGCCAGTTCTTCAAGTTCAAACAGGTCTTCCGGAAAGAAGGCGATATCGACAACATTCTTACCTTCTTCTATAATGATCTTTAAGGTCTGAAATCCCAGGAAGCCTGGAACAGCGCTTACGACAAAATCAGCATTGCTGACTATGCGCCTGATTGTGGCGGCATCCGAAAGGTCAGCCTGGATAGTCTTGATTCCGTGCTTTTTATTGATATAATCCAGCCGGTCTTTACGGATATCACATAAGGTAACATCAAATTGTTCGTCTTTGCTCAGGTCAAGCGCCATAGGGAACCCTACGAGCCCCGCGCCGAGTACAGTGATTTGCAGTTTATTATTAGTTGGCATTGATTGTAATTGATTGATTATGAGTTTTATTGCTAAATTGTTAAATTGTTAAATTGTTAAATTGTTAAATTGTTAAATTGTTAAATTG
>CAYJNJ010000128.1:0-9678 GCA_964371595.1 uncultured Bacteroidales bacterium
ACTGTATGACGGGAAGACGGGATGACGGGAGGACGGTAGTACGGGAAGAC
Source organism: uncultured Bacteroidales bacterium (assembly GCA_964371595.1). Taxonomy (GTDB): domain Bacteria; phylum Bacteroidota; class Bacteroidia; order Bacteroidales; family JAGOPY01; genus JAGOPY01. Next base: position 51 of record CAYJNJ010000128.1, read on the forward strand.
TAAAAGACGGTAAGACGGGAGGACGGTAAGACGGTAAGATTTTTGGAATTTGGAATTTGGAATTTGGAACTCTGGAATCCTGGAACCCTGGAACCCTGGAACCCTGGAACAGCAATTTGCGGAATCCTATTTGTTTCCTATTGTGCCTAATGTGCCTATTGTGGTGATAAATTATGACAGCAAGTCGCATGATCATTGGTCAGCGGTCGGCGGGCAGCGGTCAACAATTTAACAGTTTAACAGTTTAACAATTTAACAATTTAACAATTTAACAATTTAACAATTTAACAATTTAACAATCGAACCGCTACCCACTACCCCCTCACAACTGCGCCAGGGTAAACTTCACATTCATCATAAACTGCACCCTGACGGGGACATTCCTCTGCTTTCCGGGTGTCCAGACGGGCATGCTGTTTATTACCCTGATGGCTTCTTCGTCGCAGCCGCCACCGATACCGCGTAAAAGCTGCACATCGGTTATGGAGCCGTCTTTTTAGACCACAAAGGTTACATAAACCCTTCCGGAAATACCGGCCTGTTTTGCCATTTCAGGATAGGTCATATTCTTCTGCAGGAAAGCATACATGGCCGCTTCGCCACCAGGGAACTCAGGCATGGATTCCACTACCCTGAAGATCTCCTCTTCCTGAGGCGGTACCTCATCTTTCATGGCAGGGGCAGGGATGTAAATATCTACGCTGTCCATCGGGTCAATATCCACATCGATGATAATGGATTGATCAATATCAGCTTCATTGTCGACGATATTGATAGTGATGCTCTGCCGGGGAATGATGATTTTAGGCGGCTCCGGAGGCTTCTGGGTAGTAATGGTGACCATGTCCTCCGGAATATCGTCACCCTGACCGGGATCGAGTATCACCAACCTGCGATCATAGGTCTTCCAGTTAAAGGCGGTTAAAACAATCGCAAGGGCGATGATCATGCCGATTTCAAGGAAAATCATGTGTTTGTCCTCGAGGTTTGCTCTTTTTGATTTTTTCTGTAACATGGCTCAGTTTTTAAGGGTTAATATCTTAACTAAAATATAGTTTAAGACAGGATGAAAATCAATGAAAAGCAAGGGAAAGGCGGGTTTGGAGCAGGGAAAGGCGGTCGGCGGTCGGACAATTGGACGGGAAGACGGTAGGACGGGAAGACTATAAGACTGTAAGACTGTAAGACTGTAAGACGGGAGGAAGTGAAAGAATGGAATCCTGGAACACTGGAACACTTAAACACTGGAACACTTAAACACTGGAACACTTAAACACTGGAACTTTGGAACCCTGGAACCCTGGAACTCTGGAACAGTGGAACCCTGGAACCCCGGAACACCAGAACTCTGGAACAACAACATGCGGAATCCTATTGTGTTTCCTATTGTGCCTAATGTGCATATTGTGATAAAGGAGACCGGTTGCAAAAAAGGTTCCGGTTTTATTTATAGTTGGAAGTATTTTTAACTTTACGCTTCGGATTCATCCAGGCCCCGATACCACCATCTTAAGAAATTATCTTCAGTATAGTGAGACAAAGAAAAATCAGAGGACATAACAGAAGGATCAGACAAGTAGACAACTGGCGCCTTGAAAACTTATCAATTGACCTGAATAGCTATTTGTTAAACGATTGTGATTATTATTATACCAAGATCAGGGTAAATCCCTGGGGTGGTATCTCCCTGACAAATAGTGGAATACCAGAGCCTTCAGGAAAGACCAGGCAAAAAATTATTAAAGCCCTGGTTGATATTTATGAAAATTGGAAAATCCAATTGGATCAGTCCGGACAACCTTACTATTTAAAAATATGGTTTTTTGAACCGCGTTTTTCGCAGTCACAAGTTGTTTGTGCCATCAATGACCGAATCAATTTCTACAAAAACACCTTCTTCAAACCTGAACATGAAAAATTATTTAAGCATAAAAATTATGGTACGATGCAGCTAATGCTGGAAAAATTTAACTGGGATCACAGGCTGGACGAAGATTATTTTGATAATACTACTGTCGGTGAACCTGGAGATTATGCTTCTGATGAAGACTATAAAGAAACACAAAAGTGGTTTGCGAAACTCATGAATAAACCTCACAGGACTAAAATATTTAAAGAACAGATTGGCGAAATCACCGAATCATACTCTTTTCAACGTGGCGATATTTGGCTCGGAGAACTGAAATGAAGCTGCCAAAATGAAGACAATAATCTCTAATTCTGAAACTAATGAATAAAGAAAGAAGAACCACAAGGTCATTATTCCTGCCAATCTTTTTTGCAGGTTTCCTTTTTCAGATACTGGTATCAGCGCCAGGTCTTTTCGGGCAAACCCCGGATTGCAGCAAATTCAAAAACGGGACCTTCCTGCTGGTTGGCTATGACGAGAAGAATTATAGGATTGTCAGAAATGGAAAGCATCAAACTGAATCTTTTAAAGACCTGACGTTTGAATTTACAGTTAAATGGATTGATGACTGTACCTATACCGTAACACCCACTAAAGAAACAATAGAGCAAAATCCGGACTTTCCCAAAGATGGTTTCATCACCGTGAAAATTACCGAGGTTAAGGAAAATTCGTACATTCAAAGCAGTACCTCAAATTTTTCAGAAGAGGTTTTAAAGAGTGAAATGGTTAAAATATCAGATTGATAAATTGTTAAACTGTTAAATTGTAGACTTTTGACTGAGACCGAAGACCGAAAATGAAATCATCTTTTCTACACTACTACCTGCACGCCTTCATCCGCCCTCAACGGACATTTAACCAGTTAATGGCTGATCCGCGGCGGTTGAAGTTTGGGATTTATTTCATAACCATCCCTGCGGTGCTCTACATCTTCGTTTACATCTTCCTGAACCATGGCGGTGGGGCGCCATCCGTCTTTACACCATGGCTGAACATCCCGAAAGAGGTGTATTATTTCTACAACCGCTTCCTTACCGCGCCAAGCTTTTATATTGCATGGATACTTGCGGCAGGGGTAGTGCAGTTATTCAGCAAAACATTCAACAGTAAAGGAACCTTCGAGGATACGCTGGCGGCGCTTGGGCTTGGAACGGCTGTTGCCATGTGGGGCACCATGCTTCATGATCTCGTAATGAGCTTCCTGGGCGCAATTCGGGTGATCAGCCTTACGCAGCATGAAATCGATATGAACAGTCCTACGATATGGCGAACCGTAATCTGGACCTGCATGATCATTTATCTTATCTGGTTCGTCATTATGTTCACCAAAGGAATCGCCGCGGCACACAGGCTGAAAACCGGAAAGGCGCTGGTGTTAGGGGTGATAGGGTTTGTGGTGTTCCAGATGATGTTTTTGGTTTTTAACCGGTAAGACAATAGTTGATCCGCAAGACGGAAGACGGGAAGACTGTAGGACGGTAAGACAATAAGACTGTAAGACAGTAAGACAATAAGACTTTATGAATTAAGAAAATGAAAATCTGGAACAGTGGAACAGTGGAACTCTGGAACCCTGAAACCCTGGAACCCTGGAACTTTGGAACCCTGGAACCCTGGAACGCTGGAACAACAACCTCCAAAATACTATTGTGTTTCCTATTGTGTCTTATGTGCCTATTGTGGTGAAACTAAGTTGGCAAATAGCAATCCAAAACATTTAACTTTATGAATTGAACAGCGGCCTGAAATGTAAGCAGAATATGGTTTTGAGCATTCAACTTAACAAGTAAACCAATGATTATGACAAAGCAGAACAAGCCAGCCTTATTACTAATTGACATTCAAAAAGGTTTTGAAGACATTGAATATTGGGGCGGTCATAGAAATAACCCGGAAGCGGAGAATAATGCGGCTGAACTTCTGAATTACTGGAGAAAGAACAACTTACCGGTTTATCACATTAAGCATTGTTCCACAAATCCAAGCTCAAAACTTGCTGAAGGAAATATTGGAAATGAATTTAAGGATATTGTAAGGCCAAAGGATGGTGAGACTGTCATAAAAAAAAATGTAAATAGCGCTTTCATTGGTACTGAACTGAAACAACTGCTTGACAAAGCCAATTTAAAACAAGTAATAATCATTGGCCTGACTACGGATCATTGCGTTTCATCCACAGCCAGAATGGCAGGGAACTATGGCTTCCAAACTTTTGTTGTTTCAGATGTAACGGCAACTTTCAGTAAAACCGGCGCAGACGGGCAAAAATATTCCGCTGAGATAATGCATGAAACGGCGCTGGCAAGCTTGCACGAAGAATTTGCAACTGTGATTACTAAGGATGAACTGTTAGCAATGCTCCGCTAACCTGAATTTAATTATGAAGGACAAAAGAAACATAATTAACCTTATTACTATTTGCTTCGCGATCCAAGGTGTCCTCTTATCCTGCAAAGAAGACAACATCCCCGACCTTGACTTCAGGCAGGAGATGCGCGACTTTGTCACCGGTATCAGCGATTATGCGAAAGGGCAACAAGCGGGTTTTATCATCGTACCACAAAACGGGATCGAACTGATAATTCAAAACGGGGAATCATTCGCACCCCTTGATTACCTTTACCTGGACGCAATCGACGGCAATGGACAGGAAGATCTTTTTTACGGCTACGAAGCAGATGACCAGTCCACGCCACAGGATGAAAATGACTACCTGAAGGCATTCCTTGACAGGTCAAAGGATGAAGGAAATGTAATCCTGGTAACGGATTATTGTTCTACCAACAGTAAAATAGATGATTCCTACGAACAGAACTTTTCATCCGGTTATATTTCCTTTGCGGCTGACCACCGGGAGCTTGACAACATACCGGTATACCCCACCGGTTTATTCCACGAAAATGACAAGCAAATTGAAGAATTGACTGAAGTGAAAAACTTCCTTTATCTTATTAATACAGAGAACTTTCAATCTAAAGATGACTTTATCAGCGCGGTAACGGCCACAAATTACGATCTTCTGATCATGGACCTTTTCTTTGAAGATAACCAGGCCTTTTCGGAAGATGAGATCAATCTATTACGCCAGAAGGCCAACGGTGGGAAACGGATTATCCTTTGCTATATGTCGATAGGTGAAGCGGAAAATTACCGGTATTACTGGCAAGAGGGCTGGAAACCGGGAAACCCTTCATGGATCGATGCTGAAAACCCGGATTGGGAAGGGAATTACAAAGTACGTTACTGGGAGCCTGATTGGCAGCATATTATTTTCGGCGAAGAAGATTCCTATCTTAAAAAAATCATGGATGCGGGTTACGACGGGGTTTATCTCGATATCATCGATGCTTTTGAGTATTTTGAGTAGGATCGTGCAAACCTATTTCAAAAGGACCATTTTCCTTGAAGTGGTGAAATTACCTGCTGACAGCTTATAGTAATAAAAACCACCGGGAAGATTAGTTCCGTCGAAACTCAATTCATAATTTCCCGGCATCTGTGACCCTGAGAACAAATTTGATACTTCTGCTCCCCTGGCATCATAAACAAGAAGGGAAACAGCCTGTTTGCCACCACCTGACCCAGGAGGAACAACGAATTCAATTTTTGTAAGCGTGTTAAAGGGATTTGGATAATTCTGGGATAATATAAATCCCTGCGGAATTTCAATGGATTCATCATGGATCCCGGCGGGCTGAGAGGACAAAGCAAAGTCGACCGACCAGGATTTCAGCACACCTTGGTTGCCAGTTGCCCTGTCGTAGATTTTCAAAATCCAGTACCCTTCCATGCTTAATCCGGAAAATTGTGAGAGGGGCTGCTGGGGCTTGAAATAACCTGTGAACGGAGCAGTGCCTTCGTTGATAGAAATGGTTGCAGCATCACCTAATTTTGTCCCGATGAAATTATCGCCGGTTCCTCCAACCTGGTAAATAAGGGTGTCTGTCAAGGTCTCCCTGTTATCCGAAGTGCTGTTATGGACCAGATAAATCTCCAGATCGGAAACCTGCGGGTGCTCCAGTTCTTCAATATTCACATCGACGGTGGCAATCGTATAATTTGATAATGAGCAATCAATGAAAATCGAATCGGATGAGCTTGCATTATCAGTAATTTCCGTTTCTGCATCTTCATTTGAAACCGTATGGATAAAGAATGAAGAAGGGGTGTATTTTATTGTGGCATAATCGGGAGAAGAATACGGATCGGCACTGCTGTTGCCGGTTATGTAAATATTTGCCATATCGTCAACGGTAATTGCAATGGCCTGATCGCTGGAAACCTCATGAGTATTGTACCTTGCAGACCAGAGGGTGTCGCCGGCGGAATTATATCTTACGGTTAAATAGTCGATATAATTGATGTTATCAACGTAAAGTGTTGAGGTCACATAAATATAACCGAGGCAATTATCAAAGGCTAATTGGGGGCGGCCTGAACTAATGCTGTTAAAATCCCTGGACCAGAGAGAATCTCCTTCTATATTGTATTTTATCGTTGTTGTTTTATAAGAAGGGCTTCCATATTTAGTTCCTGCCACATACAAATTTCCCGAAAGATCGACAGCCAAAGAAGTGCCTGTAAAACCCCAGGGCACATCAAGTACCTGCTGTGCGCCGTCAGAATCGTATTTGATCGTATATAAACCTGTTACAAATACATTTCCCTGGTTATCAGTAATAATCTCAGAATCTGCAATTGGAATAGTCATGCCAGCCTGCCTGCTGACCCATTGCTCTACACCGGAAGGGTTGTATTTAATAGTGGCCATATCCAGACGGCCTTTTGATGTGACATCAAAGGAGCTGCCGGTCACATAAATATTTCCGATATTATCCATTGTTATCGCGGTTGCCTGATCCCAACCGGAGGGATATTCCGGTATGTGATTATACAGGGAGACCCATTCCTGCACCCCGTCTGTATTATATTTTATCGTGACATATTCAATGTCATCATATGTTGTCGGTTCGCCGAAACCCGTAACATACGAATTGCCCAGTGCATCCACGACCATATCAACGGCACGGTTGTGTCCGGCACCCGGCAGGCCCTGCCATCTCTGAACCCATAACTGCACGCCGAATGCGTTGTACTTTACGGTGGCCCATTCTTCTGTCGTATCTGAACTCATGCTGCCTCCGGTGACATATACATTGCCGTCGGCATCCACGCCAATACTGTTGGCAAAGTCCATCAGGTCTGCAGGTCCGTTATAAATTGAAGCCCTTTCCATGACACCCGAGGAATTGTACTTGACCGTGGCATAATCTATTTTATCGGTAGTGCCTGCAACAGAATCAATAACATAACCCGTAACATAAACATTGCCCAGGGCATCAACGGCAATATCGGTCACATAATCATCATATCCCGCCGGGCCATTGTACTTTGAGGCCCATTGTTCGAGCATTTGAGGGTAAATCCACGTCGCAATCAATTGGAATACCAGCAAAACTAAGAGTGGTTTCTTCATATTGGTTTCTTTCCGGTATAAACATTCCGGTTTTTGAATATGTTCATATCAACCTGAAATTAACACGGATAAACCTGGTTTAACATCCTCTTCATTAAACTAATCCTATCCTTAATTGTTTTATAAACAGAATCAATCGAAAAACCATTGCCATGAAAACACAGCACTATGTATTTCTACTTTTAACTTTCATCCTTTCTTTTAACAGCGCCGGGAGCCAGGGGATTCGCGCTGAAAATATCCTTATTCCTTTTGCTGCAGGCGTTTCCAGACCGGTATGCATCACGAATGCCGGCGACAACCGGCTTTTCGTTGTCGACCAGGCCGGCTATATCAATATTTTAGATACCAGCGGCACGATGTACCCGCAGGCCTTCCTGGATATCCATGAAAGGGTCACCTACGGCGGGGAGCAGGGATTGCTCGGAGTGGCTTTCCATCCTTCCTATCAAGAAAACGGTTATTTCTATGTAAATTATACCGGGGAAAATGACAGTACACATATTTCAAGATTTACCGTAAGCCAGGAAAACCTTGACCTGGCCGATCCTGCCAGCGAGTTTAAGCTGATGACAATTTTCCAGCCTTATACCAACCACAACGGCGGCAATCTTTGCTTCGGCCCGGACGGTTACCTGTATATCGGGCTGGGTGATGGCGGCTCTGGTGGCGACCCAGGAAACCGCTCCCAGGACCCGATGGAATACCTGGGCAAAATGCTGCGAATCGACGTCAACCAGGGAAACGCTTATGCCATCCCTGAAACCAACCCTTTTTATAACAGCCTGTCGACACTTGGCGAGATATGGGCGCTGGGGCTCCGTAACCCGTGGAGGTTCAGTTTCGACCGCCTCACCGGCGACCTCTGGACCGGTGATGTGGGCCAGAATGCCTGGGAAGAGATCGACTTCCAGCCGGCAGGCAGTCCAGGCGGTGAAAACTACGGGTGGCGATGCTATGAAGGCAACCAGGAATACAACAGCACGGGATGTCCCGGTGCTGAAGCCTTTACATTTCCTGTCCACGTCTATCCCCACGGAGAGGGATGTTCAGTGACCGGGGGCTATGTCTACCGCGGTTCATCTTCATCACCGTATTATGGCCACTACTTCTTTGCCGATTATTGCTCCGACAGGATATGGACCCTGCGCAATGAAGCCGGGGAATGGGTGCCGGAAGAGTTTGGCCATTTCCCGGGCAATAATTTCAGCGCTTTCGGTGAAGATGCCTCCGGGCAGCTTTATATCGCCGGCCTTTCCAGCGAGACAATCTATCTTGTCCTTGAAAACACCACAGGGATCAATCCGGAAGAAATTATAACGAAGCTGAAGGTCATTCAATCGCCATATTCCCATATAATCCGTGTTGAGACCGGGCTTACAGATGGCCTTGAAATGCCTTATGACCTTTATAATATCAATGGATCAATACTTTTCAGTGATACGGCAAGGACAGCCGCTTTTGAATTTGACCCGGGTTACCTTGCGGAAGGTGTTTATTTCCTGAAGGTCGTGATCCGGGGAAAAGCGGTGGTGGAGAAGGTTGTTATCAGGGAATAGGTGGAAAGTAAGACTGTAGGACTGGAAGACTGGAAGACTGTAGGACTGTAGGACTGTAGGACTGTAGGACTGTAGGACTGTAAGACTGTAAGACTTTAGGACTGTAAGACTGTAAGACTGTAAGAGAATGAAACACTGGAACTTTGGAACACTGGAACTTTGGAACTCTGGAACTCTGGAACCCTGGAACTTTGGAACCCTGGAACAAACTAGAGGGAATTCTGTTGGGTTTTCTTCGTGGATCTTCGTGACTTCTTCGTGAAACTTCGTGAAATCATAAAATCTGCTTTTCGCTATAATGTATCCCCGACAGGGAAAGCAATCCCCGTGAGGCCGGCATTCCTACAATACTTGATCCCTTACGGGGAATAGGGGTTTGAAGCTTTATTACTGTTTATCAGTTGCGTAGAAAATCCTATGTGTTTCCTATGTGTCTATTGTGCCTATGTGGTGAAAACTAAGATATTTTCCTAATATCGCCCGCTGTTAATTAGTCATCAGTCGTCAGTCGTCAGTTTAATTCCATCCGCCAGCTGGCGGACCAGGTTCCAAAAATCAGATTGTTAAATTGTTAAATTGTTAAACTGTTAAACTAACTATTTTGTCTTCTGTCTTCTGTCTTCTGACTTCTGTCTTCTGTCTTCTGTCTTCTGTCTTCTGTCTTCTGTCTTCTGTCTTCTG
>CAYJNJ010000129.1:0-9393 GCA_964371595.1 uncultured Bacteroidales bacterium
CTTCACCACTCCACCCCTTCACCACTTCACCTTTCCAGTCCCTATACTAAAACTACCCTTCTTCCGTTCAATTAAACATCAGTTGTTAATAAGTTAAATCTTACTAAAATATCCCTATCGGTCGCTTTTCTACCTTTGGAATTCTTGAAGAATGTATAGACCATGAGTATGAAAACGACACGGGTATTTCTCCCGATCCTACTGATCCTCAGCATGCAACACCCGGGCCTTGCCCAGGAAAATGCTGCTTTCCAGCAACCTGCCAGCGACTTTAAATTAGCTGATGAAATGTTCCGGCATAAGAATATGGGCCAGGCGCGTCAGCTTTATCATGAAATTTCAACGGATAAAACCCATGCTGATGCCGATATCCAGGCCGGGGCCATGCTCCGTGAAGCGATCACCGCTGCAGAACTGACCAACCTTGATGCCCCTGCCCTCCTGATGGATTTTGCAGAAGAATACCCGGAAAATGCACAGGCCGGGGAAGTCAACCTCTACCTTGGAAAGATCTATTTCAGGGATAATAAGTTCAAAGACGCCGTCAGCGCCCTGCAAAAGGTCAAAGTCAGCAACCTGAACAAATCCGGGCGTGAAGAGTACTATTTTATGATGGGTTATTCTCAGCTTAAAACCGGGGATGTGAATTCGGCAAAGGCTTACCTGCAACGAATCAGCGATGCCAAATCGCCCTATTACAGCCAATCGAAATATTTTCTTGCCCACATCGATTATACCCAGGGAAATTACACCCAGGCGCTGAAAGCCTTCGAAGACCTGGAATATGACAAACGCTACGAAAAAGTCATACCTGTTTATAAAATTCAAATCTACCATTACCTGGGTGATTATGAAAAGATCATGACACTGGGACCTGCCCTGCTCGAATCGCCTAACCTCACCAACAAGGCGGAAATAGCAAGGATTACCGGTAATGCCTATTTCAATACAGGCGACTTTGCCAATGCCGCCATCTATCTTAATATATTTGAAAAGGCCAACCGCAAACCGCTGAGCCGCGAGGACCATTATCTTCTTGGTTATGTTAGTTACAAGGCCGGTGAATATAAAAATGCCATCGATAATTTCCAGAAAGCCACAAAACAGGACGATGCCTTATCACAAAATGCCAGTTATTACCTGGGAGTATGTTATAATGAAACCGGCCAGCCTAAATATGCCGGTACGGCTTTCCTGGCTGCTTACAAAAACGGAATAGACAAAGAACTGGCGGAAGAAGCGCTGTTTGCTTATATTAAGATCAACCTTGAATCGCCCGGCAATCCTTATAATGAGTCCATCAGCCTGCTGGAAAGCTACCTGAAGGCAAATCCGGGTTCGGGGCGTGCCGATGAAGGCTACGGCTACCTTTCGGCCCTGTATTTATCTTCCCGGAATTACAAACAGGCACTTACCTCCATTGAGACGATCGGCAGTAAAAATGCGAAAATGCAGGAGGCCTACCAGAAAATTCTCTTTTACCGCGCGGCGGAACTGTTCAACATGGAGGACCTGGAAGGTTCCAAGGAACTTTACACCAAATCGTCAGAGATGACCTCCGATGAAATGGTCAGGGTGGAATCGCTTTACTGGATCGGGGAAATTTTTTACCTCCAGCAAAATTACTGGGCTGCCATCAAATATTATAAGGATTTCCTCGGTTCCAAACAGGCAAAAAAATCGACCTTATACCCAAATGCCAGTTACAGCCTGGGTTACACGTATTTCAACAAGAAAGAGTATGCCGATGCCATCACGTATTTCAATAAATTTCTTGAAACAGGATATGTAACGGATAAGAAACTTGTATCCGACGCTTACCTCCGGCTTGGTGATGCTTATTTCATTTCAAAACAATACGATAAAGCCATTACAAATTACGATAAGGTGATCACTGCGAATGAATCGTCGATGGATTATGCTTTATACCACAAGGCCCTCTCAGAGGGTGCCAGAGGTGATTTTAACAGGAAGATCGATGTATTGAAGGTCCTCATAAGCACTTATCCCAGGTCCACTTACAATGATGATGCGTATTACGAGACGGCGCTCGCTTACATCCTCCTGAACCAGGAAAACCAGGCGTTGACCTACTTTGACAAACTGGCGCAGTTATACCCTACCAGCAGCAAAGCTATCCAGGCTAACCTGCGTAAAGGGTTCATCTATTTCAACAGGAATGAATTCAGCCAGGCCATTCAGTCGTTTAAGACGGTGACTGAGAAATACCCGGGCACCCAGGAAGCCCAGGAAGCGTTGGCTGCACTGAAGAACATCTATATTGAAACCGGGGAAGTCGACCAGTATTATGCCTACGCGAAAAGCCTGTCATTTGCGGAAGTTAATGCTTCGGAAGAAGATTCGCTCAATTACGAGGTGGCCAATAATTATTATCTGCAGGGAAAATGTCAGCAGGCCCTGGGATCATTTCAAAAATACCTTGACAGCTTTCCAAACGGGGCCTTTGTATCGGATGCGCTTTATTTCCAGGCCGAATGCCGGTTGAAATCCAACGAGTTGCCCCAGGCCCTGGAAGGCTTTAAAAAAGTGGCCGAAAAGCCCCGCTCCCGGTTCACCGAGCCGGCCCTGGCCACGGCAGCCTCATTGGAATATTCTGCGAAAAATTATGCTGCTGCCCTGCCTTTATTCGAACAACTTGAAACCGTTGCCGAAGATCCTGACAATGTAATTGCTTCCCTGACAGGGCAGATGAGGTGCCATTTCCTGACCGGTAATTTTGCCGCAGCGGCACTGGCAGCTCAAAAGATCCAATCGACCGGGAAGGTTTCTTCAAGCCTGGCAGATGAAATCCACTTCACCCTGGCAAAATGTTACCTGGCCCAATCTGACCTGACCCTGGCCGAGAGTGAATTTATTCACACCGCAAAGCTTGCCGGCACCGAGAACGGGGCCGAAGCCAGCTATTACCTGGCCGAGATCGCATTCCAGACAAACCGCACCGGCGAAGCCGAAGAACGCGTCTACTCCCTTTCGGAAAAGTTCGCCGCTTACGATTACTGGGTAGCCAAAGGCTTTATCCTCCTGGCGGATATCTTCGTGAAGAACGGGAATAATTTCCAGGCCCGGGAAACCCTTGAGAGCGTGATCGAAAACTACAAAGGCCCGGAACTGGGCGAAATAGCTAAAGCAAAACTGAACGCACTGGGTAACGAATAATTAAAACTGAGCAGCACACTATGAAAACTAATATAAATAACACCCGTCCAATAATCTCACAGTCTTACATTCCTAAAGTCTTAAAGTCTTATATTCCCACAGTCCTACCATCTTACCGTCCTACCGTCTTACAGTCTTACACTCTGATAGCCATTTGCATGTTATTTTTCAATCTGCACACTTCCGGTCAGGGAAAGAACGAGGAGGTGACCATTATCGCCCCCTATATCCCCTCTATCGGTGATGCTTCGAAAATCCCCTTCCGCCCGGAAATTAACCCGACACCCGAGGAAGTGCCCGATTTCACTTATGAATATGTGACGAAAAAAGTGGAGACAAAAATGGAGCTGGACCCTGTAGAACCCATGAAGTACAGTGTGGACAAGAAGGACCAGTTTTACAGGAATTATGCAAAAGTAGGGATAGGAAATTACTCAACGCCTTACCTCGACTTTATGGCCAGCTCCCTGCAATCTGAAGAATACCTGGTCGGTGCCAGGATCAGGCACCTTTCCTCCCAGGGCAAAATAAAAGGTTATCCTCCCAGTGCCTACAGCCATAATACCGTATCGGTCTTCGGCAAATATTTCACCAGATCACATACCCTTTCCGGCGACCTGGGCTATGACCGCGATGTTGTCCATCATTATGGCTTCATTCCCGACAGTTTTCCGGACCTGACCTACACCAAAGAAGACCTGAAGCAAAGGTTCCAGCATATATACGGGAAGATCGGGGTTGCGAGCTGCTATAAAGACAACGACCGGCTTAATCATAGATTCGGACTTGATTTTCATTATTTTACTGATTATTATGAAACCAGGGAAGCACAGGTAACTTTCGATATAGGGCTTGACAAGGCATTTGAGACCATTGGCAGCGATTTTAACCATTCTTTTGCCCTTGATCTCAGCATGGATTACCTGAGTTACCGCGACAGCATGACTACATCAAACCCACTTTTTTTCCAGATCAGGCCTGTGTACAGGTTTTCCTTTGCACAATATAAGTTCGAAGCGGGACTCGATATTAACACAGCAGCAGAAAACACAGCGGAAGAATCAACTTTTGGCATTGACGTATTTCCTATCCTGAAAGCAGAAGTCGTGATCGTGGCAAGAAAAGTCAAAGCATTTGCCGAAATAAGCGGGAACAGGACCATAAACACCTTCAGGGACCTGGCCGGCATGAACCCTTTCCTGATTTCCACACCGGTAATTAAGTATACCGATGAACAGATAAAAATCGGCGGCGGCATTACTGGAAATGCCGGCGGGATGAACTTCATGGCCGAAGCCTGGTATTCCCATCTCAAGGATATGCCGTTATTTGTCACGGATACCACTGTCAGGTTCAATAACCAGTTTGCGGTGGTTTATGATAATATTGACCTGCTGAAAGTCTCAGCCAGCCTGGGATATGTTAAAATAAACGAGCTGTCGGCACGACTGGTTGCCTCCTATTATCACTACATCCCGAAAAATGAAACAAAGGCCTGGCATATGCCTTCTTACGAGGTTGGCCTGGAGACAGGTTACACTTTCCTTGAAAAATATACTGTGAGAGCTTCTGTTCTGGCGTTAGGAACTAAATATGCAAGGACATATTCTTCGGGCCAGGAAAATTCCGAAAAAATAAAGGGTGCGCTTGACCTTGGCGTCGGATGTGAATACCAGGTTAACCGGATGCTCGCCGTTTATGTTGATGGAAATAACCTCCTGAACCAGCATTACCAGCGCTGGTATGAATATCCGGTACAGGGGATCCTGGCCATGGCCGGTGTGAAATTATCCTTCTGAAATCAATCTTCTTTTCATTGTCACTATTTTGTTAATAAAATGGTTGATTTTACTGATGTTTTATGCGGTTTAAATCAGTAAAAAAATGTAAATTTGTAGACTTATCATATTTTATGTAACTAATTGATTATGACTGCAGAAGAAAAGAAATTACAAGCTCAGGAATACACAGCAGATAACATACAGGTTCTGGAGGGTTTGGAAGCCGTGCGCAAGCGGCCGGCGATGTACATCGGTGACATTTCCCAGAGGGGTTTACACCACCTGGTCCATGAAGTTGTCGACAATTCAATCGACGAAGCACTTGGCGGTTTTTGTGATACGATTACCGTCACCATTCATGATGGCAATTCCATAACCGTCGTTGATAATGGCCGCGGTATCCCAACCGGGCTGCACGAAAAAGAGAACAGGTCGGCACTGGAAGTCGTTATGACAGTCCTCCATGCCGGTGGAAAATTCGATAAAGGCTCATATAAGGTTTCGGGCGGTTTGCACGGCGTAGGTGTTTCCTGCGTAAACGCCCTTTCAAAGAAACTGGTCGCCACAATATACAGGGAAGGTAAGATATTCCAGCAGGAATACAATTTCGGGAAACCGGTTTATGATGTGAAAGAGATCGGCGAAACCAACAAAACCGGCACACAGGTCTTCTTTACCCCGGATGACGGCATCTTTGTCGTTACCGAATATGATTTCGACCTCATTGCCGCAAGGTTAAGGGAACTGGCTTTTCTCAACAAAGGCATCAAGATCACACTGACCGACGAACGCCAGAAGAACGACGACGGCACTTTCCATACAGTGATCTATTATTCTGACGAAGGCCTTAAGGATTTCATCAAGTACCTGGATGAAAACCGCGAAGCCCTCATGCCCGATCCGATCACGATAGAAGGGGAAAAGGGCGGTATCCCGATGGAGATCGCCCTGCAGTACAATACTTCTTTTGCGGAAAATATCCACGCTTACGTTAATAATATCAACACCCATGAAGGCGGTACGCACCTTGCCGGTTTCCGCAGGGGCCTGACACGTACGCTGAAGAACTATGCCGATAAAGCCGGCCTGCTGTCGAAACTGAAATTCGATATCAACGGTGATGACTTCCGTGAAGGACTTACGGCGATCATATCCGTCAAGGTTCAGGAACCCCAGTTCGAAGGCCAGACCAAGACCAAGCTGGGAAACAATGAAGTGATGGGCGCAGTTGACCAGCTCGTATCAGAATATCTGAACTACTACCTCGAAGAGCATCCCAAAGTGGCCAGGATCATCGTCGACAAAGTCATTCTGGCCGCTATGGCGCGACATGCCGCCCGGAAAGCCCGTGAGCTGGTCCAGCGGAAAAATGTGCTTGGCGGGTCTGGTTTGCCCGGAAAACTATCAGATTGTTCCGAAAGGGATCCCTCAAAGTGTGAAATTTACCTGGTTGAGGGAGATTCTGCAGGCGGTACCGCCAAACAGGGCCGCGACAGGAATTTCCAGGCTATCCTGCCGTTAAGGGGAAAGATCCTGAACGTCGAAAAAGCCATGCAGCACAAGATCTTCGATAATGAAGAAATCAAGAATATCTTCACTGCACTGGGTGTGACGATCGGTACGGAAGAGGACACCAAAGCGCTGAACCTGGATAAGCTCCGCTATCATAAAGTCGTCATCATGACCGATGCCGACGTCGACGGCAGCCATATCACCACGCTGATCCTGACCTTCTTCTTCCGTTACATGAACGACCTGATCGAACAGGGTTACGTTTATATCGCCACTCCTCCCCTTTATCTTATAAAAAGCGGAAAGAATGAACGCTATTGCTGGACGGAAGAAGAGCGGGAAGCCATTACAAAGGAATTCTCAGGCGCCACAGGCGAGAAAAACGTTCACATCCAGCGTTATAAAGGTCTTGGTGAAATGAATGCCGAACAATTGTGGGATACAACCATGAACCCGGCTTTCCGGACGTTGCGGCAGGTGACCATCGAAAACGGCACCGAAGCCGACCGCGTATTTTCAATGCTGATGGGTGATGACGTTCCGCCAAGAAGGGAATTCATCGAAACCCATGCGAAATACGCTAATATTGATGCTTAGTGGTTTATAAACAAAAATCCTTTACGACGCTGATCCCAACCGCATACTTCGGGCCGAGCTGCACCCCGTTATAATGCCTGTAAAGCGGGATATCACCGGTTACAGAAAGTGTAAGCCGGGGTTTGAAGGTGTAACTTAACTGTGGGGAAACAAAAAGGATGTCGCCGCCGGTAACAAGGTAGCGTGTATCACCCTGCCAGTCCTCAAAGCGGTATTCGTTACGGAATTGCAGCGTTGCGGCCCAGTTTTTCGCAAAGCTCCTTCCGATAAACAATGATGTAAAGATAGCGTCGCCGAAACGGTAATCGTCAGAATTATAGCCATTTAGTTCATACCGGCCATGTACGACCAATCTCCATTTCTTTTCATCGAATCCTTTAAAGAAGAACAATTGACCGACAAAACCAAAAGCGCCGGTCGATGGCTGGATTTCCTGTGGGTATGGCACACCGTACTGGTCTTTAAAGACTTTACGTGAGACCGGCACCTTGGCCCCGGCGCCGAGCGTCAGCTCCATGTCGTTGCCTGTCTTCAGAACGGCGTACTTAGCCGATAGCACAGCATTGGAAAATCCATGCGTCCTGAACTCAGGGAGCACCTCACTGTTCTGGAATTTCGTGAGATAATATCCTAATTCGGCTTCAACGGTGAACTTTTTGATGAGGCCGTAAGAGATTACTTCGCCGATAAAATCGTAACCTGATTCAGTGCCCTGGTAATCGGAAACTTCGGCGCCTTCGAAATATGTGTCCGAATAACTATGCCGGTAAAAAGTGATTGTCCGTAATGTCTTTTTTGGGAGTATGCCGACATATTCACTGCCTGATACCGGGTTTCCCGGCGAACAGCACTGTGATTTTGCCGATTCTGAAATAATCAGGATTGCAATTAAAAGAAGGAAGGATTTCTTGATGAAGGAAAACTGTGACATAGTCTTCTGTCCAGGCATTACTGGATGATTACTTTTATTCCTTCAGAAAAGCTGTTTTGCTGCTTGATCCGGGCAAAATAAATCCCGCTTGCCAGGCCGCTGACAGGGATAGTGATCCTGCCGCTTTCTGGGATCACGAAACTCAATGCCTGCCTGCCGAATGCATCGTACAGAACGACAGAAGCACCCTTCAGCTCGCCGGATGTTTCAATGTGAAGCTGATCTTTAACCAGGGTTGGATAAATTTTAAATTCCGAAGAAGGTATTTCGCTCACTCCTGTCGGATCATAAAGCAGTGCGCTGTCGATCGCCTCCCGGATCTTATCATCAACAGCCGGCGTATAGCCTATGCTTTTGAAGAAAACGTTATGCTCATTGGTACCTGTAACCACGATAGTCGGCATGCCCATTCCACCGTAATAAGCGACCTGTTCTTCGCCATTATTAAATACCGGATGGGAATAGGAATTATCGTTTTTCCAGGCCAGCATCTGATCGCAGGTATATGAATTCAGAAAACCGTAGGAATAGATCTTAACACGGCCAGGGTGGGAGATTTCATATTCAGCAGTAATTCCCTGCAAGGCATTCGTGCCAACGATGCAGGGGGCACAATTTAACATCACAAACTCCAGGATGATCACTTTCCCGGCATCATGCTCGGTAAAAAGCTGGTGGGACCCACCTCCGCAATCATTCTGCGTAAAATCCATGGCCGTTGTTTGTCCGTTGATATGAAAGCTTAGTAAAACAAGCGCTGGCAGTAAGAAGAGAGTAAATAATTCCTTCATTTTTGTATTTTTTGTAAAAGTATCATTATCAAAACACTTCGAGTTATTTATATATGAATTTTAACAAATTTTTAACAAATGAATTTTGCTTTTACCAAACATCATTTATTTTCGCAAAATCATCGTTTAATTCATGAATCCTTGCATAATAAAAAGGAATTATTTAATAATTTATTACTTTTGATTAATGATTCATCTTATTAGTTGAAACTGAGTTGTATAAACAAAAAAGCCGCAAACATGAAAAAAAAATCTAAGAAAAAATCCGCTAAAATAGAAAAAGGATTGCTGAACAAGGCAAAGGATTTCCTCAGTAATGCAGATGATGCAGTGGAAAAGAAAATGAAAAAAGTAAAAAAGAGCAAGGCCTTCAAGGATGCTGCACTTGCACTGAAAAAGCTGGAAGGCTATGCCGAAGGAAAATTAGGGGAGTTCAAAAAAAGCGATACCAAGAAAAAGATTGACAAAGCGCTTGTAAAAGCCGAGAAAAAAGCGGCTAAAACCCTTAAAAAGGCTGAAAAAGCATTAAAGAAAGCCAAAAAATTAGGCTCGAAATATGCCAGCCAGGCTGAAAACAAGATTGCCGATGTAACCAGTGCAGTCC
>CAYJNJ010000130.1:0-2036 GCA_964371595.1 uncultured Bacteroidales bacterium
CCACCACTCCACCACTCCACCACCCCACCACCCCACCACCTCCCCTTCCCGCATTATTTCACCAATTGTAACAATTGTTACATTATAAGGTATTTCCGCCCGCTATCTTTACCTCAATTATTTATTAATCAATTTAATAATACAATGAAGGTAATGATAAATTTTGCGCTGGCAGTGACGATTGTTACATTGCTGGCTTCCTGCGGAGGCTCATCTGATCAAAATAGCAGCTCCGGAGCGGCAACCCCACCACGAACCAATACCAACGACCCATTAACCAACAAGGGCATCGGCCCGGTGAAAGAACTAACGTTGGGTGAATTGAACCCAACCATGGCATCGGAAGGTGAAGAAGTCTATAAAAAATTGTGCTCGGCCTGCCACAAGCCAACCGAGAAATTCATAGGCCCGGCGCCGAAAGGGATCCTGGAGCGCCGTTCACCCGAATGGATCATGAACATGATCCTCAACCCTGAAGAAATGGTCAAATCCGACCCGATAGCAAAGCAACTGCTCATCGAATCTAACCTGGCTCCGATGGCCAACCAGCACCTCACCGAGGCGCAGGCACGTGCTGTGCTCGAGTATTTCAGAACGATTAAATGAGTCGTCAGTCGTCAGTCGACAGTCGTCAGTATGAGAAATTGAATCCTAATAAAACCAAAAAATTATGAAAATCGCATTAAAATTAATTTTTAGCATTATGGTTTTGGGCCTGCTATGGTCCTGCCAGCCGAAGCAAACCGGTACGACCGGTACGGGAAGCAGCAGCGATGCGGCTTCCAGGGTCTATGTCGCCCCGGGGCAATATGATGAGTTCTATGCATTCCTCTCCGGCGGATTTTCCGGCCAGGTGAGCGTGTATGGCCTTCCTTCCGGAAGACTGCTCAAGGTAATCCCTGTGTTTTCAGTCGATGCGGAAAAAGGCTACGGTTTCAATGAAGAAACCAAACCCATGTTACAAACATCCTTCGGTATCCTTCCCTGGGACGATGCACATCACCCGGAATTATCACAGACGGACGGCGTGCCCGACGGGAAATACCTGTTTATCAACGGGAACAACACGCCCAGGATCGCAAAGATCGACCTTTCGACCTTCGAAACGACCGAGATCATCGAGATCCCGAACAGCGGGGGTAACCACAGCTCGCCTTTCACTACGGAAAATACAGAGTACGTAGTAGCCGGGACCCGCTTCAGCGTACCTTTCCCGCAGAAGGATGTCGCGATCGATTCTTATAAGGAGAACTTCAAAGGGGTGCTTTCCTTTATTTCCGTAGATCCGGTAACCGGCCATATGGAACTGGCTTTCCAGGTGCTGCTGCCGGCATTTAACTACGATCTTGCCCATTCCGGCAAAGGGGCCTCTCATGGCTGGACCTTCTTTACCAGCTATAATGCCGAACAGTCAAATACGTTAATGGAAGCCAATGCTTCGCAGTTCGACAAGGACTTTATCGCCGCCGTCAACTGGAAGAAGGCAGAGGAATATGTGAAAGCCGGGAAGGCACATGAAATGCCTGCCAGCTATTACCATAATGTATATGATGAAAACAGCCATATGGCTACATCTACGGAAAAGAAAACCGTTAAGGTCCTTATCCCCTCTGAATGTCCTGACCTGGTCTATTTTCTTCCGACCCCCAAATCACCCCATGGCGTCGATGTCGACCCGACAGGTGAATATATCGTAGGGGCGGGGAAATTATCCGCAGATATGGCCGTACATTCTTTCTCCAAAATGCTGAAAGCCATTGAAAACAAAGCTTACGAAACCACTATCGAAGGCATCCCGGTTATAAAATATGAAGAAGTCCTGGCCGGAATGGTTTCCAGCGGTGGCTTAGGGCCACTGCATACCGAATTTGATGCAAAAGGCAATGCCTATACTACTTTCTTTATTTCATCGGAAGTGGTTAAGTGGAAAGTCGGTACATGGGAGGTTTTAGACCGTGTTCCATGCTATTATTCTGTCGGCCACCTGATGATCCCCGGCGGCGATTCAAAGCAACCTTTCGGGAAATATATGCTGG
>CAYJNJ010000130.1:2055-9328 GCA_964371595.1 uncultured Bacteroidales bacterium
CCAAGGACCGCTACCTGCCAACCGGGCCGGAGCTGAACCAGTCGGCGCAGCTCTTTGATATTTCCGGCGAGAAAATGGAATTGCTGCTCGACTTCCCGACTGTCGGCGAACCGCACTACGCCCAGGGTATCCCGGCCGACCTGGTCAGGAACCGCTCCAAGCAGATCTATAATATTGCTGAGAACACCCATCCGCATGTTACGAAAAGCGAAGCGGATTCGAAGGTCGTTCGTGAAGGAAATGTGGTCAGGATTTATATGACGGCCATCCGCAGCCATTTCTCACCAGATAACATTGAAGGCGTGCAGGTGGGTGATAAAGTCTATTTCCATGTCACCAATCTTGAGCAGGATTGGGACGTTCCGCACGGATTCGGTGTCCAGGGCGCCCGCAATGCAGAATTGCTCATCATGCCCGGTCAGACTGAGACACTCTTCTGGGAACCTGACAGGCCAGGTGTTTTTCCAATGTATTGCACCGACTTTTGCTCGGCGCTGCACCAGGAAATGCAGGGCTACGTAAGGGTTTCGCCAAAAGGATCCAGCGTGCCCCTCAAGTGGTGGGTTGGCTCACAGAAATAATAAAATGAAAAACCTGCCTCGTTTTTTAATGATCCTTGCCGCAATCCTGCTGGTCTTCCTTTTCTTTTTCCCGATCTGGAAGATCACGCTGATTGCCCCGCAATACCCGGGTGGCATAGCCATGTATATCTGGATCAACCAGATAACCGGCGATACACCCGGGACTTTACAGAATATCAATATCCTCAATCATTATGTCGGGATGAAATTCATCGAGCCGGACTCAATCCCTGAGCTTAAGTATTTTCAGTATGTCATTGGAACCATGGGGATTATAGCCCTGATCCTGGCCTGGGTCAATAAAAAACCTTTATACCTGGCCTGGGTCATCGTTTTCGTCATCCTTGGCGCGGCAGGTATTTATGATTTTTACCTCTGGGAATACGATTATGGCCATAACCTTTCCCCGACAGCACCGATTAAAGTGCCGGGGATGGCTTACCAGCCGCCGCTTTTCGGGAAAAAAATGCTGCTGAATTTTATCGCTTATTCCTACCCAAACTGGGGAAGCCTGTTCTTCGGCCTCTCCATACTTTCCGGCTTTTTAGCTTTCCTGTTCTTTAACAAGAAACCGAAATGAAAAGGGCTGCTATGTTATTGATCCTGTCAACTGTACTGGCAGCCTGTGCTGTTGAGCCAGAGCCGATCCATTACGGGGAAGATAATTGCGTCCATTGCCAGATGACGATTATGGACCACCGCTATGGGACAGAGATCGTTACAGATAAAGGCAAAGTCTATAAATTCGACTCTGTGGAATGCCTGGTTGAATTTCTGCAGGAAAAAGAAGGGGGAGAAGAAGCGTTCAGTTTAGTCCTGTTCACCCCTTATGATCAGCCCGGAAAGCTGGTGAATGCTTACGAAAGCCATGTGCTGCACAGTCGGAACCTTCCCAGCCCGATGGGAATGTTCCTGTCAGCCTTCGAGACCGAAGCGACCGCCATGAGCTATAAAGAATCGCACGGAGGGAAAGTGTATTGCTGGGAAGGGTTGAGGGAGAATTTTGAGGTACTGAGGGTTGTGGGACTGTAGGACTGGAGGACTATAGGACGGTAAGACTGGAGGACTGTAAGACTGGAGGACTGTAAGACTGTAAGACTTTAGGACTTTAGGACTTTAGGACTGTAAGAGGGTAGGAAAATTACTTATTATTAATTTAAAATTTTGTGGAACTTCGTGTCTTCTTCGTGAATCTTCGTGTAATAAAACACCTGCTCATAGTAATTACTTTGCTCCTGGCAGGAAGGACTGTTATCGCGGATACAATTCATGTTGCGAAAAACACGATGATCTCAACGATCTCCGATGCCATTGGAAAATCCGGGACCGGGGATATCATTGTTGTTCAGCCGGGATTTTACCAGGAAGGCAACATCATCATCAATAAAAAACTTACACTCATTGGAATTGATTACCCGGTTGTGGATGGGAGTGATTCAACGGAAGTCTTTACCATCCTGGCCGACAGCGTAACCATTACCGGATTTCAGATCCAGAACTGCGGTGTTAGCTATGTCATGGAAATGGCCGGGATCAGGGTCGATCAGCATGGCCATTGCCTGCTTGAAAACAATAAGCTGATCAATACCTTTTTCGGGATTTACCTTAAAAATGCTAAGGATTGCATCATCAGGAACAATTACATTGAAGGCGATGCAGTGGATGAGTTTTCTTCAGGAAACGCCATTCATCTCTGGTATTGTAAAAACATAACGGTTGAAGGGAATACCTGTCTTCAGCACCGCGACGGTATCTATCTTGAATTTACCGAAAGCAGCACCATCATACATAACCAGAGCGAAAGAAACCTCAGGTACGGCTTGCATTTTATGTTTTCAAACCACGACAGCTATATCGGGAATACGTTCAGGGATAATGGCGCCGGGGTGGCGGTCATGTTTTCCCATCACATCACGATGCTGGAAAATATTTTTGAAAAGAACTGGGGCAGCTCGGCTTACGGGCTACTTTTAAAAGATATTTCCGACGGTGAGATTAAAAAAAACATTTTCTCTGAAAATACCATCGGGATTTATGGCGATGGTGCGAACCGGATAAAGATTGAAGCGAATGAGTTCTCATCCAACGGCTGGGCGCTGAAAATCCTGGGAAGTTGCTCGGATAACGTCATTTCGGGCAATAATTTCCTTGGAAATACTTTTGATGTTTTCACGAACAGCTCTGTCAGCCATAATACGTTTAAAGGGAATTTCTGGAGTGATTACACCGGTTACGACCTCGACAGGGATAATATCGGCGATGTGCCGTACCGGCCCGTGAAGCTGTTCACGTACGTCACCAGCCAGGTGCCGGCGGCGATCATCCTGTTGCACAGCCCTTTTGTCGACCTGGTAAACTTTGCCGAAAAAGTCATCCCATCTTTATCTCCCCAGGGGCTTGAAGACATTTCACCATTAATGAAAGAAATACGTTTTAAATGATTGTCACCGATTTATATAAATCCTACCGCAAAACCCCTGTCTTAAAGGGTGTCGGCATTGAATTAAAACAAGGCGCTATTACCGCTGTGCTGGGCCCTAACGGATCGGGCAAGACCACGCTGATCAAATGCATCCTGGGGATGGTCATCCCGCAGAAAGGTGAGATACTTGCCGATGGGGTCAGCATTGGAAAGGACTGGCATTACAGGCGGGATATCGGATATTTGCCGCAGATCGCCAGGTTCCCCGAAAACCTGAAAGTGAAGGAGTTGATCACCATGGTGCGTGACATCAGGGGGCAGGAGGCGGATTATCATGAACTGGCCGTGACTTTCGGGCTGGAGCCCTTCATGAACAAGCCATTGCGGTATCTTTCAGGTGGGACAAGGCAGAAAGTGAATATACTGCTGGCTTTTATGTTCAACACCAGGTATTTCATCCTGGATGAACCGACAGCCGGGCTTGACCCGCTGGCTATGGTGCATTTCAGGGAATTGATCTTAAAAGAGAAAAAAGCCGGCAAAGCAATCCTGATGACGACCCATATTGTCCAGCTCGTGGAAGAACTGGCTGATGAGGTGGTTTTCCTGCTGGAAGGCAGGATATATTTCAAAGGGGGTGTACAGGAGTTGAAGGAGAAGTACGACGGCGGTAACCTGGAGCAGGCCATTGCAAACATTTTAATGCTGGAGCGCCATGTTTAAGGTGATGAAATACAGTTTTTACGATCTGAGCCGGAGCCGCTGGACCTATGCATACCTGCTGTTTTACCTGCTGGTTACCTTCGGTTTGCTGAATTTCAGCGCCGATCTCTCGCGTACCATCGTCAGCCTGATGAACATAGTGCTTATCCTATGCCCCTTGATCGGGACACTTTTCGGCGCACTCTACTACTATAATTCCCGGGAATTTATCGACCTTCTCCTGGCCCTGCCGCTGCCGCGAAGGTCGATTTTCCTGGGAAAATACCTCGGGCTTTCGCTTTCGCTGGCGTTGAGCTTTGTGCTGGGCATAGCCATCCCGATGATCATCTTCGGCATCTTTTCCACCGACCAGCTGCTGAATTTCATTATCCTGATGAGCACCGGCGTCTTTCTTACTTTCATTTTTACCGCCATTGCCTTCCTCGTGACCATCCGTTTCGAAAACCCTATCCGCGGCTTCGGCGCCGCGATTTTCACCTGGCTGTTCCTGGCTGTGATTTATGATGGCATTTTGCTTCTTATCCTGATGTTCTTCGAGCATTATCCCCTCGACCGTTTCGCGCTGATCATGACCCTCTTCAATCCCGTAGACCTTTCACGGGTGCTCATCATGCTGCAACTCGATATTTCGGCACTCATGGGCTATACCGGGGCAGTATTCAACAAGTTCCTTGGCACAACTACCGGTATTGCAGTAGCTTATGGCGCACTGGCCGTCTGGGTGGTGTTACCGGTGATGGCGTTTTTGAGGTTAGCGCGTAGGAAGGATTTCTGACCTCACCCCCCGGCCCCCTCTCCAAACGGAGAGGGGGAGAATGATGTTGCAAATATTAGTCCCGCCAGGGACGATAGTATGGTAGTCCCGCCAGGGACGATAGTATGGTAGTCCCGCCAGGGACGACAGTATGGTAGCCCGGGGAAATAGGGGGTGAATTCCAAATAAAGTGCCATAGGCACGACAGTATGGTAGATCAACGAAAAAGAATCGGAAGAAAATCTTAAAAATATTGTTTCTGATTTTCTTAAATAGGTATGGTACCGGAGTGAATATGAGATTAATACAAAGGATTGGTTTCGGATATTTTAAATTATAAGAAAGGTTTATCAAAGGATATTATCCGGATTCTATCGGGATATTTTAAGGTTTCTCAGGAAGCATTTAACCGGCCGTACAAGTTGATTAATCCAATAAATGCCCGTTTACGAGATGCAAGTGTCATGAATACGCACAAGGAGCTTGAGAAAGCTTGACGTAGGGTGACATTTTTCATTGAGCCTCAAATTCAAATATTTATAAGGCATTGGAATTGTTTGTTTTAGAGTATATTTATCGCAAGAAAATAAATCGTAACCAAATCATGGAAAACTCACAAAGCTCAGAAAAAGAAATGAACAGCATGTTCCAGTTGGGCGCTGTCACTACTGTTATTGCATTGTCCGGTATTTTGGTTGATATTGTATTTGGAATGAGTTCAGGGGGAGATTTATCAGCCCTTCCACAGACTGCCATTGAGAGGTTCGCGGAATTCCGGGAAAGCAAATTATTGGGCCTGTACCATCTTGATTTGCTGAATATAATCGTGCAAATGATCCTGGTGCCTGCTTATATTGCACTATATTTTGCGCATCGGAACACGAACAAATCGTATGCTTTTTTAGCCTTAACGGTTTATCTTTTCGGTTCTGTTATTATGGTTGCAAATAATACGGCCTTACCCATGCTTGACCTGAGCAATAAATATTTCACATCCACGATTGAAACACAAAAAGAATTGTACGCAGCAGCCGGAGAATCGATGCTGGCCCAGGGTGCACACGGAAGTCCGGGGATATTCCTCGGGTTTTTCATCCCTAATATTGCCAGCCTGATCATGGCAGTCGTAATGTTAAAAGGGGGCATATTCAGTAAGGCTAATGCGTGGGTTGGCATCATCGGAAGCATTTTGATGTTACTCTATGTTATCCTTGTGAATTTTAGTTCCGGGGTTGAAACTATGGCCACCGCATTTGCAATGCCCGGCGGGCTTTTGCTAATGGCCTGGATGATAATGTTTACCATCAGATTGTTCAAATTGCGCAAACAATAATATCCCATTTTTCCCCGGGTTAAAACCCGGGGCAATTCAAGTTAAATCCCATCGGGACTTTCCTCACAACCTCACAACCACACAACCTCAAAACTTCACCACCCCACCACTTCACCACCTTTTTCCTTACCTTTATCCCTTATTTCACAAGCCATGAAAGCGAACGATTTTCTTTGTCCTTATTGCCGTGGTCATCTCATGCCACATACCAAAGTGATCCTTTCTGCACGGAAAGAATCCGGGAAGCGTGGCGTCATCCTTTTAAATCCCCAGCTTGGCTCGTATGATATCCATGTGCATCATACTTTCAAGCTTGTGGAAGGTGAGCACCTCGATATGCTTTGCCCCTTATGCCATGCCAATCTTACCGATCATACCATCAGTAAGAACCTCGCAAGGATCAAAATGATCGATACTTCCGGCAAGGAATACGATATTTATTTCTCGGAAATCTTCGGCGAAAAATGCACCTATAAGATCAGCGGGGATAAACAAATCGAAAAATATGGGGAAGATGCGGCTGATTACCAGAATTTCTGGGGAGAAGAACCGAAGTACTAGTGTTGAGTTTTAACCCCTAACCCTTAACACTCAACACTTACTTTCCAAGCATCGCCCCAAACATCGCCTTAATGTCATAGATCCCCAGGAAATGCCCGGCCATGAAAATGGTGACTACCACGATAGTCCATTTCACGAATACTATTCCTTTTTTCACAGCCATGTGTGAGCCGATAAATGCCCCGGCAACCGATCCGATCATCATCACCAGGCCGTAGGTCCAGTTGATATCGCTCATCCAGAGAAAGACCAGGAAAGAAAAAGGCATATACATCAGCACGATCAGCACTTTTACTGCGTTGGCCCTGACCAGGTCGTAGCCGGCGTTAAGCACCAGGGCTGCCAGCAGGAAATAGCCGATGCCGACATGCACAAAACCTCCGTAAATGCCCAGGATGAAGAAGATCACCCATTGCAGCGGAGTGACTTTCTTATCAACAAGCTCCTTCTTGCCGTAAATATATTTATCGGGATTGTAAAAGACGAAAACCAGCATCACCAGCATAATGACGGCGAAAGCCTTCTCAAAGACCTGCTCGTTGATGTCGATGGCGATGTAGGCCCCGAGGAGGGAGCCCAGGGCAGAGGGTATCCCGAGGATGGTCCCTTTTTTTAAATCCAGGACTTTTTGACGGCGGAAAACGGTCGTCGCGGTCAATGTCTGGATCGTAACGGCGATACGGTTTGTCCCGTTGGCTACCGGTGCCGGCAAACCCATCAGCATCAGCACCGAAAGTGAGATGACAGATCCCCCGCCCGCCAGCGTGTTGATAAAACCAACTGCAAGGCCGGAGAAAACTAATACGGCAATTTCAACCCAACTCATAACCTAAAATTCCAAATCCCAAGCACCAAATTCCAAATAAATTCCAAATTCCAAGCACCAAATTCCAAATAAA
>CAYJNJ010000131.1:0-9033 GCA_964371595.1 uncultured Bacteroidales bacterium
CAGCGACACTTACGGTATTCATGGCTATGTTGGGGTTAAGGTGCCGATTCATCACAAAGATCCGACGAAGCCACCTAAAGTGACAGAAGTTAAAAATTTACCTGTCACCCATGCTTCAGATACCTGTAAATGCTGCAATTGTCCGCCTTTAGTTATAATATGCTGTGGTCAAAATGCCGGCTATGTAATTCTTCCGGATTCGATTTATGACGCCCTTTCAGGGATGATTGCAGATTCAACAATAAATGTTGATTCAATTTGCAGGATGTCAGGAATTAATACAGCTTCTATTCCATTCAATTTAAATCCCGTAATCATCATTGCAGGTAATATCGGTCCATCTAAATCATTACAAGACCTCGGCCCGTCCGATCCGGTCTCACCTCCCCCACCCGCTCCATCACAGGAAACCGGACAGGGCACTACTGATCCGCCGCTGACATCCAGGATTGGCTTTAAAACCGCCGAATCAGCATTAAGTTCTTCTGACAAAGTCCTTCTCAACCAATATGCTGAAAAGTTGAAAGCTGATCCAAACCTGAGGCTAAGGATTGCGGGGCACACTGATAATGTCGGGACGGAGCAATCGAATATGGACCTTTCATTCAAGCGTGCAGAATCAACAGCTAAATACCTGTTAGACAAAGGAGTAAATCCAGGTCAGCTCCAGCTTGAATCGCATGGTGAAAGCCAGCCTGTCGGCAACAACCAAAGCCCGGAAGGTCGCCAGCGGAACCGCAGGGTTGAAATGGAACTTCTGGAATAATCCTCTAAAATCCCGAAGGGATTTAGTTAATCGCCAAAATCAAGAAATCCCGAAGGGATTTAATTATGATAACCCCGATGCAATCAGGGGATATTAACGACAGGGTGCCGCCCCCGGCAAGCCCGCCAGTCCGGAAATCCTGTCAATCAGCTCATTCTGCTCCTCCAGCGTCAAATCATCAAGTGCAGGGACTGAAGTGAAATAATTCAGGATGTTGTTCCTGATCCGGATCATCTTTCGCGTCTGCCAGGCTGTCAGCCCTTTCGACCTCCGCTTTTGCTTATCATGGCTGAATTCTTCCCTGAAAATTGACCTTATCCCGTCGCAAAGCCTGTCGATATTGATGTCTTCACTCATTGTCAGCTCCACTCCCGGCCTGTTTTTCTCAATTTCCCCCTTGAAAGTGATTGTAGTAATCCTGTTATTCAGCAGGTATTCATTCAGCTTATCCAATTCAAGCCACATTTGTTCAAATTTTCCCGGCAGGTTGCCATTCCCATCACCTGAATGCGTTTCCTTTTCAATCCAGAGGAAGATAAAACAAAACTCACCGGTCACGCGCTCATCCTTAACTGCAAATTCCTCAAGCAAACCGGCAACTTCATTATATTTCTCCCTGTCAATGATCCAGTCATACTGAAAGCCTTCCCGTAAGTGCAAGTCCAGTGGGAAATATTTTTCAAGCCTTTGCAGGTCGACAGCCAATTTTATTTTCGGGCCTTTAAGCATTTATGCCGCGTTTGATAAGGATTATTTACTGAACGGTGGCTGAAAAGTACGAAAAAAAAGCCAATCTTATTACCTTTGCAAAATAATACCAACCCCGGTTTGAGGGGAAACAGATTTAATCATTAATTAACAAATAATCATGAAACGCAGATCAACAGCCATATGGCAGGGAAACGGCCTGGAAGGAAAAGGCAAGCTCACCACAACCAGCGGAGTGCTCAAAGAGACTCCTTATTCATCCGCAGCAAGATTCGTTGATGAATCCGGCACTTCCGCAACCAACCCGGAAGAACTTATTGCCGCCGCCCACAGCGGCTGCTTTGCCATGGCACTAAGCTTTGCCCTCACAGGAGCAGGTTTTGTCCCGACAGAACTGAAAGTAGAAGCTGCAGTGAATATAGAAAAAATGGACGATCACTGGGAGATCACCGGTATCCATCTAAACCTGACAGGTATAGTCCCGAATATTTCTGAAGATAAATTCATTGAATTAGCCAATGCGGCTAAAGCAGGCTGTCCTGTATCAAGGGCGCTGAAGGCAGTAGATATCACTCTTTCAGCCAAACTTGCTTAAAGATCGGCCCAATCTGCCTGGTAATTACCAGAACAGTTTAATACCGTACTTTTCTTCAATATACTTGAAGTACCAGTAAAGCTTTCTGTTTACTTCGATCCCGTAATCAATCTGCGGCTGGTAATCAATGTATGAATCAATGACTTCAATTCCATTCCCCTGGCGGTAGTAGTCATTCCATCTTGGCACCGCAACGAGGTTCCTGGAGCGGTAATATTCGTCCGAATGATCTTTAGCCTCTGAATAATTCATCAGGTACCATTGATCAAACCGCATATCATCAATATAAATTTCGTATTCCGTGCTGTCCTGGCTACTGAGAGCCACGGTAGCAGCGGATTTAGATGCATTTCTGGCCGGGGAGCATGCATAAACCAGCATTGTCACAATACCAATTAAGTACAGCAGTTTCATTGTGGTAGAATTATAGAAGAGAACTTTATTTTATCATAAAAATACTAGAAGAAACCGTTGCTGTCAAAAAATAGTTGGCATTTTTTTGACTAAATCATATAACCAAAATATGATTTCCTGATATACTTTCAAAGAAACCTGTTTTTGTCAAAGATTTCATTGCTTACCGGGATCGTTTATGTCCTCTGTTGTGTGTTGGAGCCTGAAACATACGGTCAAAGTGGCGCGGGCAGGGATATTAATGCAGCAGTAACTTATGCTGCCTCAGATTTAACAGTCTCCAGCAACTCGCCGGTATGCTCAGGCAACACAATTATTCTTACTTCAAGCATCCCGGGTGCCACTTATTCATGGACCGGTCCTGACGGATTCACCTCAGATCAGCAAAACCCGGAAATCCCGGATGCTACCCTTACAAATGAAGGCACATATGAAGTGATGGTAAGCAATATCCCCGGCGGCTTACCTTCAATTTCAGGCAACACATTAGTAGATATAAAAGAAAGTCCCGAAGCACCGGCTTCTGCAACTGCTGACCCGGCAGAGGTCTGCGCAAACTACACCGGTATCATCAAGCTCAGGGCTAATGGGGGTAACGGTAAACATCTTATCTGGTATTCCAACGCCTGCAACGATGACCAGGAGGGTATCGGTGTTGAGATCCATATTCCGGCTCCCCCGGTCACAACAACGTATTATGCCTTATGGACCAGCGATGATTGCGGGATATCAGGCTGCGCTTCGGTTACAATAACAGTTTATGACCCACCCACCCCGGCATTCGCAGGCGACGACCAGTCGGTTTGCACAGCACTTTCTGCAAATCTCCAGGCCAATACACCTTTGGTCGGATCGGGGCAATGGTCATTAGTCAGCGGGCCAGGATCAACTTCATTTGCAAATCCTGGTGAACCCAACAGCCAGGTAAGTGTATCAGCCATGGGTATTTACACATTGCGATGGACAATAGCTACTGGTGGCATTTGTGTCTCCAGCACGGATGAGGTTACCGTTGAATTCAGCGATCAGCTCACAGTTTATGCAAGTAGCAACTCCCCGGTATGTGAAGGGGAAGACATCACCCTCTTTTCAAGCATCCCGGGGGCAGTTTATAGCTGGACAGGCCCGGGAGGATTTGCTTCCAGCCTCCAGAACCCCCTTATTCCAGGTGCTTCAGTTTCCGACGACGGTGATTATACGATAACCGTCACTGGAATCCCGGGGGGATGCCCTGCAACAACTGCAACAACCACTATCGCTGTAAGCAGTTTACCTTCTGCACCCCTGGTCACTTCGCAGAATATCAGCGGTTCCGCGCAGGATGTCTGTGCTGGATCAGTTATAAATTATTCCATCGATTCGCCTGTTACAGGGTCAGTTTATACGTGGAACCTTTCGGGCGGAGGAACGATCATTCCTTCAGGAGCTTCTGATATGATAGATATCGGTTGGTCCGAAAACTCGGGCATATACGATCTGTCGGTTTCAGAGACCAATGCTTTTGGATGTGAAAGTTTCGCTGACACGATAAATGTTACTATAAACCCCATGACCTACCCCGAAATAGTGATCGGGGCTGATAGCAACCCTGTCTGTGCCGGAAGTACCGTACAGCTTACAGCAACGGTTACAAACGGCGGAACAGGGCCGGAATTCATATGGACCCGCAATGGGGTCACGGCGGGTGGAAATGATTCCGTTTTGATTATTGAAGATCCTTCAAACCATGACCTGATCTCCTGCCAGGTAGCTTCCGGCAACTTGTGTGCTGATCCCTCGGTAGTGTCCAGCAATATGATCGAACTGACGGTAGAATCTTGCATCACTGTGCTGATTAGCATACCAAATGCATTCACCCCCAATGGCGACGGAAGGAACGACAGGTTCACGGTTGCCTGCAGCCATCCTGAATTTCTAAACGGTTATGAAATCAATATTTATAACCGTTGGGGACAACACATTTACACGGGTAGTGAAAGAGGTGAAGGCTGGGATGGAACCCTGGAAGGCAATCCCTGCCCGCAGGACGTTTACAGTTACGTAATTACCTACACGGTAACAGAAGCACAAACCGAATCAAAAAGAATCGCCGGGACGGCAGTGCTGGTAAGGTAGGATGTCTATCCAACGCGCCGGTAGGTTTAAGGACAAGTTATTTTACAAGCAGCAATTTCAGCGCCTCATTCTCCTTTTTCAGCTCAATTAAATAAAGCGTAAGCTCCTCTATTTTTTGCAGCAATATAGCATCCATTTCGCCAAGATTATTGCCGTTGGTGATCACCTCAACGGCAGAAGGTACACCGGGCAGGTGTTCATGCCGATTGATGTAATCTTCCAGTTCTGCCAGCGGCATCAGCCGGTAATCATCTTCAAAAACAAAATCGCTCCAGCCGGTCAGGCTCACTTCCACCTGCTTGCACTTGATGTTTCCGTTCACGGCGAGTTTTTCTGTCGGGTTTGCCGTACCGATCCCCAGGTTGCCGGCAGCATTGACATAAATTACGTTAGCAGCGCTGTTGGCTTCCACCTGTATCACATCAAGCCCGTTGCTGTTATCTCGGATCTTGAACCCGCCGGTATTTGTGGCCTTGAATTTCCAATCGGCACCGCTGGCATTGTCAATCATTTCAAAAGCCGCCCCCCCCGTGCCCCGGCGATTCTGGATGGGGCTGGTGGGTGGTGTCATATTTTTTGCCACGTGTAACAGGTATCCCGGGGTACTGATCCCGATACCGACATTCCCGGTGTTCGAATTGTAAATATGGGTGCCGTTTACGCTCCATTGCGCCTGCAAGCCCATTGAGGCGAAGAACACTATTGCTGAGAAAAGGAATATATACTTTTTCATTTTATTAATGTTTAGTGTTTAATGCTTAATGCTTAATGTTTAATTTTTAATGCTTGATGCTTAATGAATTTGAGATTTTGAATTTAGAATTTGTTATTTATTTGGAATTTGGTGCTTGGTGCTTGGAATTTCTCCACAGTACTGGCCGCTGGTGGTGATCTTAGCCATAATGTAGCTACCGGATTGCATTATTGTTCCCGGGAGCATCAGGAT
This sequence comes from uncultured Bacteroidales bacterium, assembly GCA_964371595.1. Lineage (GTDB taxonomy): Bacteria > Bacteroidota > Bacteroidia > Bacteroidales > JAGOPY01 > JAGOPY01. The sequence continues at coordinate 5,545 of CAYJNJ010000131.1, forward strand.
TTTCTGGCCGGCTATCAGAGTAACATTTCCTCCGTTTTGAACAGTAAAATTAGTGCCTCCGCCTGCTGTAGTGATAGTTTGTAATGCATCGAAACATTCAGATTGGCCAGAGGCAATTATATTGTATTGAAGGAGGATATTATCAGGCACTGTAGCGAACAAGCCGTGGGGACCAGGTCCGGTAGGATCGACACCATGGCAAACCGAACATTCTCTTAATATCCCGGCGTAGCCTTGAAGGGCAATGTTCTGTACATTATCCCTGTCTACTACTGTTGGCAGGACTGCATGTGGCGAACCATGGCAAGTACTGCAAAACAGGTTTCCGTGCCCTCTTGAATTCCGGTACAACTGACCTGGCTCCTCAGCGAAATTCGGACCGTGGCAATTTGTGGCTCCACAGGATGGTTCCTCGAACCAGGGTATCCTACCATCTGAAATAGATTGGCCGACTTCGGAAACCGAACCATGACAATCCTGGCAAACCATTCCGCCCGAATACATGATATCCCTGAAGCATTGGATGTTTGGACCCGGGTGACATAAATAACAGTCATTGGTATACTCGCCATGTTTGGAATGAACTGCCTCGGAGAGAGAAGGAAGACCCGGTATTCCAGGCATTCCCAAAGCATTGTCGGAATGACAGTTTGCACACAGAATGGGTGTATTGTAAGGATCAAATCCAGCTTCCTCTGAATGTTCAATCAGAATGGCCGTTTCGCTTGAGTGGCATGCCGCACTCACACAATTCATTTCATTGGATACTGGTATGACCGGCTGTGAAATTGCCAATATATTATCCGACTGGTCAAATGCTGTTACTAATCCCAGCTGGTATGCGTCTTCGCTCACCAGATTAATGTCTGTATATGGAGTAATCGGTATTCCGTCTATGTAAAAGAAATTGCTGTCAACCAGGAAAGTACCGGTAAGACCGACACCTGTCAGCCCGATATTTGGCGGCAAGTCAACACCGAACAACTGGTCCTCATATGACCAGAAATTAGTTTTACTGACTGAATAAGTGTTCCCCGGAATTTCATAAGTGACAGTAACGCCATCTGTGACCACCTGGGGTAAAGTAGTAGCACTACCTCTCAGTATAACATGGCCCTTCAGGTTATTATAAGGAGGAAGGATGCACAAGTTTTGATAATACTTACCCGAGCAATGCATACCAAGGTCGTTCCATGAAATAACAATGTACTGTTCCAGGGGTGGGCTTAATGCGGTGAGCACAATAATCAGGGGTAGTCCAAGCACTGTAATAATAAAATAAACAGCCCTTTTCATATGATTTGATTTTTGGTTTGGGAAAAAATTCTATATACAGTTTGATTATATGTATATTCAAAATATTAAACCAAATTTCTCAATATTATTTCCAAAAAATGTTACATATTTCTGGGAAATTGTTACATAATTCACACATTTTGGAGTGTTTAAGAAATACCGCTGATGTTGGTAGTCTTAACCTTGAATCGTTAATCCTTGATACACCTGACTGACTGACCTTGATCCTTATTTTCAAACGACGAATCAAGGCCATCAGAACCGCAGTATAGCGAATTTCTCCAGGCTTCAGCACCATTTTTCTCCGACGAAGACCAAAAATAGCCGTAATAGCCCATGCTGCCATAGTCTCCGGCAGGGCTGCGGAAGCCCCCGGGCAGCGCTGTGAATCCAGTTTCGTTGGTTGCCGCTTTATTTGGCTTGTGCCAGTGTCGTGTACCGGTTTCTTTCAGGTAACCACCGGCAATTGATTCACCTCCCAGGTTATCAGCTAATGTTGACCACTCAGAATGTGATGGTAAGTGCCATCCAAAAGGACATGCATCCATAGCTGTATACCAATCATACAACCGTCCATACAGCCCGCAGTTAGCCGCATCATTATCATAGCACTTACTGCCTTCATATGTAGCGTGGTTAAGATTTTCGGCCATCCATGTCTGGTGCCCGATTTTTACCCAATTATAGACTTGGAAATCTCTTTCATCCGTAAATGTGCCCTGATTTGAATTTACGCTGTCCTGCTGAGCAATTAAGAGCAGGGTGCTGAAAAAATAGAATATGATTAATGTAATTTTCCTTTTCATAATACCTGGCATAAAATGATCATGCATTATTGGGCAGTAGCAGAAGCCATAATTATAATGGCAGTGCTGATTGCTGTCCCTATACCCCAGTTAATCCAAACCATTTTCCGTTTTTTCTTTTTAGCAGCAGCCATGTATCCATCATAATATGAAGGATTTGCAATCAATTCCGATGATGGATAGCCCAGGTTTTTCATTTTTGGGGGAGCTAATGAAAAGGGAATTGCCGGAATCAACCCAAATAATCCATTAAGTAATAGTGAAGTTAACAAAGTGACAGTACCGGCACCTCTGTACTTACTGTAGTAAATGTTTCCATCCCTCAAGCCTTTGTTATAAAGTTCCTCATCTGATAAAAAAGGTTCGGTTCTGCCTAATATAATCTCAGGCTCAGGGGGAAGATTAATTTCGGGCTCATTATTGAATACATCTCTCGCACCATTCCGGTACTTGATCATCATAATGCTCGTCAGGTTGATCGTATAGAGCGGCCCATCCGGATTTAGAAACTTTTTATACTGAACAACGACCGGGGTTATCTCTTTAACAACACATTGAATTTCATCCCCGTTGACCTGTACTATAGTGTCCTGGGAATACAATCCGGCGGATGCCAAAGACATCAGAAATAAAACAAGTAATTTTTTCATAAAACTTTGGTTTGGTTTTCGGCCGAAATTTATGAAAAAGAAATAGATAATACAGAAAGTGCTGATAATTTAATCACATTTAGACAGAATTCAGAAATCAACTCATTCCATGAGTTTTTTGGAAGGAAATGTTTGGTATGGGGGCTTGCTGCCCTGTGGGTTGTGGCGGATTCGAACCGCCGACCCCATGCCTGTCAAGCATGTGCTCTAAACCAACTGAGCTAACAACCCGCTATTTTGGGTTTGCAAAACTAATAATTTTTTATTCCGATTTCTATATCTTTGCCGCAATTTTAATATGTGGTCTATTTTTGAATCTAAATAACCTGATTTTGAATCTATGAAAAGATCTTTAATTATTCTCATTGCACTGATGCTGTCTGTTCCTGGATTTATTAATGCCCAGCAAAAGGAACTTACCCTTAAAGATATTTATGGCAGCCGCCAGTTTTACCCAAAAGGGGTGTATGGCCTGAACCCTATGGCTGACGGAGAAACCTACAGCATCCTGGAAGGCGACTCGATCAATGTTTATAGCTTCGAAACCGGTGACTACCTGAAAACCTTAGGTGTCCGTAAGGAAATGATCAACGAAGGCGATACCTCCCCGGTCGATCTTTCAGATTACACTTTCAGCAAAGACGAGAAAAAACTACTCATTGCTACAGAAACAGAATATATCTACCGATATTCATCAGCTTCCGAATTCTTTATCTGGGATTTCGACAAGAAAAAGC
>CAYJNJ010000132.1:0-8897 GCA_964371595.1 uncultured Bacteroidales bacterium
CAAGGGCGGGGGGCCATAACAGCTTCACCCGGATTCACCTGAAGCCTAATCTTTTATTGGGAGGCTACGGACAGTTTACCTTCCATTTTAATTATTGGGGGCCGGTAGGAGTGAATCGTGATACGCATGTACTTGTTCAAAAAATGAATAGAGTTGAATTTTAATTGATTTAATCATGGATGTAAGATCGCAAATATCTATGGTATTTCACCTCGATAAATGCATCGGGTGCCATACCTGCTCCATTGCCTGTAAGAACATCTGGACCGACAGGAAAGGTGCTGAGTACATGTGGTGGAACAATGTGGAAACTAAACCCGGAACAGGATATCCGAGTAAATGGGAAGATCAGGAGATATATAAAGGAGGTTGGGTCAAAAATGGGAGAACGATCAGGTTGAGAGGAGCGGGTAAATTTAAAGGACTGAAGACCCTGTTCCATAACCCGAGCCTGCCGGTGATCGATGATTATTATGAACCATGGACTTACCAGTATGAACATTTGTTCAATGCCCCGGAAGGGGATGACCAACCCGTTGCAAGACCGGTTTCACTGATCACAGGCGAATATATAACTCCGAAAGCAGGACCAAACTGGGACGACGATCTTGGGGGTTCAAAAGAGTATGCCAGAAATGATGTAAACCTGCAAAACTTGTCGGCAGCAGAGCAGGAGGCCATGTTCCAGCTGGAAAGGATGGCTTTCCATTATTTACCCAGAATCTGCAACCATTGCCTGAATCCGGCATGTGTCGCTGCCTGCCCGTCAGGAGCCATTTATAAAAGAGGTGAGGATGGTATTGTACTAATCAATCAGAATAAATGCAGAGGATGGCGTATGTGCGTGACCGCTTGTCCTTATAAAAAAAGCTATTACAACTGGAATACAGGAAAATCGGAGAAGTGTATCCTTTGTTTTCCACGTTTGGAGACAGGCCAGATACCAGCCTGTATGCACTCCTGTGTCGGAAGGATCCGTTATCTTGGTGTGTTACTTTATGATGCAGATAAAATTCACAACGTGGCCTCATGTGATGAAAATGAACTGGTTCAAAGCCAAATAGACATTTACCTCGATCCCTGCGATCCGGAAGTGATCAAAGCGGCCCGTGCAAATGGTATCGCCGATTCAACCCTCGAAGCAGCAAGAAAATCACCTGTTTATAGGTTTGTCAAAGAATGGGAGCTTGCTTTACCGTTGCATCCTGAATACCGCACGTTGCCAAATCTTTTTTATGTTCCACCCCTCCTGCCTACTATGGCCTTTGTTGAAAATGGCACTTATGAAACAATAAGTGAAACATTCTGGGCAGCTATTGAGAAGTCGAGACTTCCTATGAAGTATCTGGCCAACTTATTCAGCGCAGGTAATGAATATGTTATCGAAAATGTGCTGAAGAAACTGATGGCCGTCCGCCTACACCGAAGAAATGTCACCGTTGGCGATCTGCCTGAAGAAGAGGTCTATGGCCCCATGAACGAGGTGATGATGGATAAAGATACGGCCGATGCTATTTTCAGGTTGACATCGCTGCCCTTATACGATGAGCGGTTCGTGATTCCACCGGCTCATCGCGAAGAAGCCATGGAAATGATCGAAAGTACAGCGGATGTGAAGGGAAACATTGGCTTCGGTTTTAAAATGCCACCGAAAAGAGGCTTGTAAAACATATTTAGTATGTCTGACAAATTTAATCATAATCATTACAAAACACTTGCGGAATCTTTCAGGTATCCTGATCAAAAGTTGGATCAGCAAACTGAAACGTTGCTGAAACTAGTCATGAAGCAGATGCCCGGTAAGACGGTAAAAGTCCAGGAAATCCTGGAAACCCAAAATCTTATGACATTGGGCGAACAACAGGAATATTACCTGATGACATTTGACGTCCAGGCCGTTTGCTGCCCCGATCTCGGGTACCTGCTGTTCGGAGAGGACTATAAAAGGGCGCAACTGCTTGTCAATCTCAAAAAAGAACATTCACTTGCAGGAGTGGATTGTGGTAAGGAACTTGGCGATTACCTGCCAAACATTCTAACCCTTCTGGAGAGAACAACCGACAGGAATTTCGCTGAAGAGCTTGGATTCATTATCACTATTCCTGCTGTACGATTTATGCTTGTCAAATTGAAAAATGTCACGAACTACTATAAAGATCTACTGGAAATATTGCTGGACTTCCTGAGTCAGGATTTCAAAGGTGAAGGCCTCGAAGATTTTATAATCCCGGAGCAGTTGATTAATGAAAACAATGATTTTTTGTTTCAATCAGAAAAGGCAGTTCTTTGTGATCTAAGTTGCAAATCAAAAAGCTTTTAACTATGTGGAATAACTTTTTATTTATTGGGTTGCCTTATGCGGTTATCGTGATTACGATAGTAGGTTCCATTTTCCGTTACCGTACATTTGGCTTTAAAGTTTCCTCTCTGTCATCCCAGTTCCTGGAAAGCAGGGAATTATTCGAGGGAGTCAGGCCTTTTCATTGGGGAATAATCTTTCTGTTCTTTGGTCACCTATTTGCTTTTTTATTCCCCAAATATGTCATTCTTTTTGGGAGAATCCCATTACGGCTATTCATCCTTGAGGCAATAGCTTTGGGCTTTGGTATATTAACACTTTACGGTTTGGGTATGCTGATCATCAGGAGGCTCAAACACAAAAGACTTATAGTGGTTACTTCAAAAATGGATGTATTTGTTTACATTATTCTGGGAGTTCAGGTAATATCAGGTTTGTGGGTAGCTTTCTTTTCCAGGTGGGGCTCTGTATGGTTTGCATCGGTGATGGTTCCCTATTTGAAATCCATTTTGCTTTTTGCACCTGATATTGCAGCAGTTTCAGCGATGCCACTTTCAGTAAAGATACATGCTGTATCAGCATTTGTCCTCATCGGGATGATCCCCTTTACCCGTTTCATGCATTTCTTAGTCTATCCTTTTCCCTATCTATGGAGAAGTTACCAGTATGTAATATGGAATTGGGACCGGAAGATAATCAGGACTTCCGGTAAATTAGCCAATGGAATAAGATCCAGAAATAATTAAACTTCCATGTATGGAACCAAAGGTTACTCCAGCAGCAATCAGAATATTAATCCTGAACACGCTTGCATTTACTGTTTGTTTTGCGGCTTGGATGCTGAATGGTGTGCTTGTCACCTTCCTTGCCGACAACCATGTATTTGATTGGGGGCCGGTGGAAACCGGATGGTTGATCGGCCTTCCGGTGCTGACAGGTGCAATATTCCGTCTGCCGGCAGGAATTATTACCGATAAATATGGTGGAAAATGGGTTTATGGTATCCTCCTGTTATTATGTGCGATCCCAATGTTCCTCCTAAGTACAGTCAATAGTTTCTGGGGCTTTGCCATATGCAGCTTTGGTTTTGGCCTGACTGGAATAAGTTTTGCAATTGGTATCGCCTATACTTCCGTATGGTTTCCAAAAAGTTGGCAGGGAAGAGCGTTAGGAATCTTTGGTGCAGGAAATTCAGGCGCTGCCATCACCACTTTTTTGGCTCCGACCTTACTAAATAATTTCACCGATAATGGCGCTAATCTCGACGGTTGGCGTACCTTACCAATGATATATGCCGCAGGGCTGATCTTGATGGGCATCATCTTCCTGCTGCTTACCACCAATAAAAAACCTGTCCAAAGCACCAAGACTTTCGCAGGATCCCTAAAGCCCCTTAAAAAAATTAGTGTATGGCAGTTTGGGTTGTATTATTTCCTGGCCTTCGGCTGTTTCGTTGCATTTTCACAATGGTTAGTGCCTTATTTTGTGAACGTCTATTATGAGCCTTTGGTTACTGCAGGTTTTTTCGCTGCCATGTTCAGCCTTCCGTCAGGAGTCGTGCGTGCCTTTGGTGGCTGGATAGCCGACAGGTTAAGCCCTCGCAAAATATTATATTGGGTCTTGGGTGGTTCAACCTTTATCTCTTTACTTCTCCTTGTTCCAAAAATGGAGGTGCTTACACCTGGACAGGGAATAATGGCCCAGGCACCGGGAAATGTTACCGAAGTGACAGCGGACTATGTAAAAGTGGCTGACAAAACCTACCAGTTGGTATCAAAGGATATCAACTCTGGTTTTTCAGAAAACAAAATGCTGATCTGGCCAAAGAAGGAAATATGGCAGGAACCACTGGTAAATGTTGGAGATAATATTTCTAAAAAGCAATTGCTTGCAAAAGGTACTTCCAGAATATATTTTCAGGCAAATGTTATCATGTTTGCTATCCTGGTGATTCTTATCGGATCAATATGGGGTATTGGAAGCGCAACGGTTTATAAACTGATTCCCGTTCATTTCCCGTCTGAAGTTGGTGTCGTAGGAGGTATGGTAGGCATGTTAGGGGCATTAGGCGGTTTCTTTGGCCCCATTCTCTTTGGATATTTTTTACAAGGAACCGGATTATGGACAAGCTGCTGGATGTTTATCTTCGGCCTGTCAGTGGCATGCCTGTTATGGCTGTATATCACTGATCAGAGACGATTATTGAAAGCGATACCGGATAACATCAAAAAATCAATACTAAATTAACGTTTAGTCAATTCTTGAAATGTTTGAAATATCACTGATGATGATCATAAAGCATAATCCACCAGCAGTAATGTACTTTTCTTCATATACTTTTATGGTTTTCTCAAGATTTAGTATTCAAAACCCGTCTAATTATTCAACTGAATACAATTTTTGAAGAAATAATAAATTTTATTATCCTCATTAATAACAACTTATAAATATTACCGAATTTTTATTGAAAAAAACTTGCATTTGGTACATATAATAGCTTATCTTTGTGAGCGAATATTCACTCTTTATGTTAATAACAATCTAATTTAAGGAAATAAAGTAGTTACAATCATAATTTTAACCGAAATGGATATAACACCCCGTCAGATAGAGATTATTGAAGCAGCCGGTAAAATACTAACAGCATCAGGCGTTAGTGGATTGACTATTAAAAATCTGGCAAAAGAAATGCAGTTCTCTGAAAGCGCCATCTACCGGCATTTTGCAAGTAAGGAGGATATTATTGTTGTCATGCTAAATTACCTGGCTGACGATATAAACAAACGGCTTTCGAATTTGACTATTCTTTCAGATCCGGAGGAGCAATTTAAATCGCTCTTCCGTGAACAATTCAGGTTTTTTAGTGACTACCCTCATTTTGTTGTGGCTGTCTTCTCAGATGGGCTAATGGAAGAAAGTCAGCTTATTAATCAAAGTATTCTTAAACTTATGAATGTTAAGATTAAGCATCTGATGCCTATAATAATGGATGGCCAGCAAAAAGGTGTATTTACAAATGCCATTACAACTGACGAACTAATGCATATCATCATGGGAACATTTAAACTTCAGATGTTCAAATGGCGGATAGCCAATTTTGAATACAATATTAAACGAAACGGAGATAATATGGTACAATCCTTACTTACATTGATAAAAAATAAAAAGTTATGAAAAAGACTCTTCCATATATAATAGCAACCCTGTTAGCCGCTTTTGGATTGCTAACCTTATTTCTAAGCAGTTCGGTGATATTCGATTTGTTTGGCATAAGGGCCAAAGAGGGAAATTATGTTTTGTTCGTTGTTTGGGCAAATTTCCTTAGCAGCATACTCTATCTTGTTGCTGCTTATGGTTTTATAAAAGATAAAAAGTGGACAATAAAACCATTGGGTATATCAGCGATAGTTCTGCTAGTGGCATTTATAGGACTATTTATTCACATCGACTCTGGTGGAATATATGAAACTAAAACCATTGGGGCAATGGTATTCCGGATAATATTGACACTTGCTTTTGGCACATCAGCTTTTTTTATGATTAAAAAACCAAAGGATTAAAAAAATTTGAATAAAAATGTTAGTGTATATTCATTAACTTAATAATTCCAACTATGGAAACAGAAAGGTACCTAATGATTGAAAAGGCTGGTGAGATTATAATGAAATCAGGCATACAGGAACTTACCATAAAAAACCTTGCCACAGAATTGGTTGTAAGTGAAAACATACTTTACAATCAGCTTACCAAAGATGATGATATTCTACTATTGATTTTGAAGGATTTTGAAATTGAACTCAAAGAATACATTCATTCAGTTGCAAATAAAAGAGAAACACCTGATACAGAGCTTAAATTATTATTCAAAGGATTATATTTCTTATTCCTGCAAAAACCCTATTACTTGTCCATCATATTTGATAAAAGTTTGAAAGACAAAGATGATAGAATTCGATACGCTATCCTTAAAATAGTAACTATTGCTGAAAATCATCTTTTCAAAATAATAAATGCTGGAAAAACAATAAATTCCTTTCAGTCGGGAGTTCCTACAAGAAAATTAGTCGCAAAAATACTATCCGATTTTAGATCGTTTATGAAAGATGAGCAACTTGTTAATGAAATGATAATGAAGTTAAAAACATTAAAAGAACAATAAAAAATGAAAACTCAAGTAAATTCACCAGGTAAGTTAGTGAAATCTCACTTTCATAAAATGATATTAGCTCTTATCATTTCGCTAAGTATATCCCTATCGGGATTTGCGCAAACCTGGACTCTGCAGCAATGCATTGACACCGCAGAGGTTCACAATAAAACCCTGCAAATAAGCAGGAACAATATAACCATTGGCATTGAAAAAGAACAGGAAGCAAAAGCTAATCTAATCCCCAAATTAAATATTGGAGCCGATTACAAATATTACTTCGATCTGCCTTACCAGTTGATGCCTATGTCCACTTTTAATCCCGATGCCCCTGAGGGAGATTTCAAAGAAATTCAATTTGGAGTGCCGCACAATATTAATGCAAATTTACAGCTTGCCATGCCTTTATATAATCCGCAGGTTTATGGGGCAATACAAACTACAAAAATAGCTTCGGAGCTGAATGAACTTCAGTACAAAAAGGCATGGGAACAAGTGTTTTTTGAAATATCGAACCTGTATTACAATGCCCAGATTTTAATGCACCAGCAAGCTTTTATTGATAGTAACCTGGTAAACACAACACGGCTTCTGGAAAATTTGCAATTGCTCTATTCGCAACTAATGATTAAGAAGAGCGATGTTACCAAAGTTGAATTACAACAAGAGCAGCTACTCACCCAACAGGATATGGCAGCAAATAGTTATGAACAGGTAATCAATGCCTTAAAATTCTCGATGGGCATTCCTATTACCCGGAATATCCAAATTGAACTGCAGATCGAAAACCAAAATATTCAGGATTATCAGAATCAGCAGCTGGTCGATTTACAATTGGCTAATACTCAGAACAGGTTTATTGCGAGCGAATTAAATACCCTTCGGAATTCAAGATTGCCATCGGTTGCGTTAATGGGAAGTTATAGTCAGACAGGTTTTGGATATGATAAGAAACCTGATGAATTTCTAAAGTTTTTTCCTGTAAGTTTTGCTGGGATTCAGATTTCGTATCCGCTTTTTAGCGGAACGGTAACTAACCGAAAAATCAAACAAAAGAAAATTGAGGTTCAGAATAGTGAATTGCAGGTCGCTTTGGTTAGAGACCAAAATGATATGCTGATTGAAAATGCAATACAGCGACGGTTCGTCGCCCGGCAAATCATTAATAACACATCGGAGCAAATAAACCTGGCAACAACAGTTTATGAACAAATGCTGTTGCAACAAAAAGAAGGAACAGCAAGCCTGACGGAAGTTTTGTTGGCTGACAACGCGCTTCGAGAATCCCAGCAGGCTTATTTATCGGCAATCATTGATTATTTGAAAGCCGATTTGGAATTAAAAAAATTAACAGGAAATATTTCATTTAACAATTAAAAATTACGAATTAAAAATTATGGCAATGAAAAAAACAATCATATATATAAGTATAGCATTGGCGTTAATAGTCATCGTGGTATTTCAACTTAAAAGAAATAAGGAAACCACTGTAAACAGGGTTTATCAATACGATAAAGAGCAGGCAATTAATGTGCAGGCCATCACGCTGAAGCTTGAAAGTATTAAAAACGATATTTCTTACACGGGAACTTTTGAACCCAATAAAGAGACAAAAGTCAGCGCTGATATTCAAGGTAAGATCAATTCAGTCTTGGTAGATATAGGAAGCCCGGTCAGAAAAGGTCAGGATGTAATTCAATTAGACAACTCCTTACTGAAACTTCAATCACAAGGCGTCGATATACAAATTGAAGGATTGGAAGCTGATGTAAAAAGATATACCATTCTTGCCAGTGCAGATGCCATTCAGGGTGTACAGTTGGAAAAGACCGAGTTGGCCTTAAAATCGGCCAAAGTACAGAAGGCTACTTTAATGGAGCAAATCAAAAAAACGACGATAACATCGCCTTTCAGTGGAATAGTTACTGCAAAACTAACTGAAGAAGGAGCCTTCGCGGCACCGGGAATTCCTTTACTTCAAATCACAGATATCGCAAGCCTGAAGTTTACTGTAAATGTTCCCGAACAGGAGTTAAGTCAGTTCGAAACCAATCAATTATATTCTCTTTCTGCAGATGCTTATCCGGAAACGGTGTTGTCGGGGAAGGTGATCATGACAGGCAGCAAAGCCAATATGGGGAATAGTTACCCGGTACAGTTTTCAGTTAATAATACTTCCGATTTAAAAATAAAAGCAGGGATGTTTGGAAAGGTACAGTTGAAAAATGATGGTGAAAGGGAACATATCATTATCCCGGCATCTGCTATAGTTGGAACAAATATTCAACCACAGGTTTATCTGGTCAAAAATGGTAAAGCTATTCTTCAAGATATCACTACTTCAAACCGGTTTCAAAATAAAGTACAGGTTTCAAGTGGTTTAACCGAAGGCGATGTAATAATAACCAACGGGTTTATCAATCTTTTTGATGGCGCAAATGTGACAATTAG
>CAYJNJ010000133.1:0-8827 GCA_964371595.1 uncultured Bacteroidales bacterium
GCCGACCGCCGACTGAAGACTGAAGACTTTTTCCATGGAAATATCAGGAATTCTTCGTAAACTTGCAGCCGATTTCAAAACAACCGGTTTATCCACTTGACGAGCATGCAGGAACGTATTGTAAAATCAGCAGTTTTACGGTTTTTTATTCTGACTTTTTCCCTTTTTGCCCTTGGGATTACCACCTCCATGGCTGAAGATCAATTGACAGTCGGCAATCATGCAGAACCCGGAACCCGGAACCCGGAACCTGAAGCCTTCAACGCCGGCGAGATGATCATCGAACACATCGTCGATTCACACGAATGGCACATTATGACCATAGGCCATACCCACGTTTCCGTGCCTCTTCCTGTTATCCTGATCTACGATGGAAAGCTGACCGTTTTCATGTCTTCGAAATTTCATCACGGGCAGGCATCGCATTTAGGATTTAAAATTGAGGACCTGGGATCTAAAAAGGGGAAGATCGTTCGTGTGAAAGAAGGGACGATGGAAACCGATGAGAATGCCAGCCGGATCATTGATCTGTCAATTACAAAGACTGTTCTTGCTATATTTTTCAGCGCTGCACTGCTTTTGATCATTTTCACCTCAGTCGCCAGGGCTTACCGCAGAAACAAGGGCGGGGCGCCGAAAGGGCTCCAGGCTTTACTGGAACCGCTCATCATATTTGTTCGTGATGATATTGCAAAAGCCGCCATCGGTGGCAAGAGTTACGAGAAATACACACCTTATCTCCTTACGGTTTTCTTCTTCATCTTTTTCAATAACCTTATCGGCCTTATCCCGTTCTTTCCATTCGGGGCCAACGTGACGGGAAATATCGCGGTGACCGGGATCCTCGCTATGTTTACATTCATTATCACAACCTTCAGCGCGAATAAGAATTACTGGAAACATATCTACAACGCGCCGGGTGTGCCGTGGTGGCTCAAGTTCCCCGTACCGCTGATGCCGTTCGTCGAATTCCTTGGCGTGTTCACCAAGCCGTTCGTACTCATGGTCCGTCTCTTTGCGAACATTACAGCCGGGCATATCATCATCCTGGGCTTTATGAGCCTGATCTTTATTTTTGGAAATATCAAAGGCCTCATGGGTGCTGCCGTTGCGCCGGTATCCGTTGCCTTCGGAATATTCATGGGTTTCCTGGAACTGCTTGTGGCTTTCATCCAGGCCTATGTTTTCACCCTTCTTTCGGCCCTCTACTTCGGCATGGCCCTGGAAGAGCACAATCATGCTGAAGAGCATACTGTTGAAGGACATTAATCAGAATTTTTTTTCACTCTATAAATAATCAACTATGGAACTTTTATCAGTTTTATTACAGGTAGCAACAGACCTTACCCCTTTAGCAAAGATGGGTGCCGGCATCGGCGCCGGGATCGCAGCCATCGGGGCAGGGATAGGCATCGGCCAGATCGGCCGTGGCGCGGTGGAATCCATCGCAAGGCAGCCTGAAGCAGTGGGCGATATCCGTTCAAATATGATCATCGCTGCCGCTCTCATCGAAGGGGTTGCATTCTTTGCAATCGTAATCGGCCTTCTGGTCTTGTTTGTCTAAGAAAGTTCAGTCGTCGAGAAACATCCCGGCGGTTGGCCGGGATGTCATCGGCCTTGTTAATTACAAAAACAGTAAACCATGGAACTGATTCAACCGGGATTAGGCCTTATTTTCTGGATGACCCTGTCGTTCGGGCTCGTATTGTGGCTCCTGGCCAAATACGCCTGGAAGCCGATCATGAAAATGCTCAAAGAGCGTGAAGAATCGATCGAAAATGCACTGCACCAGGCTGATAAAGCCAGGGAGGAGATGAAAAACCTGGTGAGCGACAACGAACGCCTGCTCTCCGAAGCCAAAAACGACCGGGATGCCATCCTCAGCGAGGCCCGCAAGATCCGTGAAAAGATGATCGAAGAGGCCCGCTTCAAAGCCAATGAAGAAGCCCAGCGCATCGTCGATAATGCCCTCGAAAGAATTGAAAATGAGAAAATGGCGGCTATTACGGAACTGAAAAACCAGATCGCCCTTCTCTCTATCGAAATAGCGGAGAAACTGATCCGCGAAGAGCTTTCCCATGATAAGAAACAGGAAGACCTTATCAAAAAGATGCTCGATGATATCAAATCCAACTAAGCCGCGAATATGCTCGACTCGATCATAGCCGAAAGATACGCCAAATCATTATTCGACCTTGCCCTCGAAAGCGGGAAGCTCGAAAAGGTAAAAAGTGATATGGACCTTTTCCTCGACATTATCCGGACCAGCGCCGATTTCAGGCAACTGCTCATCAGCCCGGTCATCAGGCCCGATAAGAAAGTCGTGGTAATGGATGAGATTTTCAAAGGGCAGATCGATGAATTAACCCAGAAATTTTACAAGCTCATCACCAGCAAGCGCAGGGAGAAATTCATGGCAGGCATTGCACGCGCTTTCGTTGAGAAATACAAAGAACATCATAAAATAGTGACCATTGAGGTCAGGACGGTCAGTACGCTGAGCCCGGCATTGCGCGGTAAGGTCATCGACCTGATCGAAAAAAGGCAGGGGGTAACCGTTGACCTGGTTGAGATCATTGACCCGACCCTCATCGGCGGATTTATCGTTTCTACCGAAAAGGTACGTTACGATGCCAGCCTGACCACCACCATCAAGAAGTTAAAGAAAGAATTTGAAGAAAACCTGTATGTCAGGGAAATTTAGTTAAACAGCGATTTATGGCACAGATTAAACCTGCTGAAGTATCTGCCATCCTGCGCCAGCAACTGGCCGGATTTAAGGACGAAAAGGCACTTGAAGAAATAGGTACGATATTGACCGTCGGCGACGGCATCGCCCTGGTTTACGGGCTCAGCAATGCCCAGGCCGGCGAGCTCGTCAATTTTGAAAAGACCGGCGTCAAAGGGATTGTTCTCAACCTGGAAGTGGATAACGTGGGCGTTGTGCTCCTGGGATCTTCGGCCAACCTGAACGAAGGCGACAAAGTGACCCGCACCGGGCGTATTTCCTCGATCGATGTCGGTGAAGGGATGCTGGGAAGGGTCATCAATACCATCGGTGAGCCGATCGACGGCAAAGGGGAGATCAAAGGCGAGCGTTACGAGATGCCGATGGAGCGTAAAGCCCCTGGCGTCATTTACCGCCAGCCGGTGAAGGAGCCGCTGCAGACCGGTATCAAGCCCATCGACGCCATGATCCCGATCGGGCGCGGACAGCGCGAGCTGATCATCGGCGACCGCCAGACGGGTAAAACCGCCATCGCTATCGATACCATCATCAACCAGAAAGAATTTTACGAAGCAGGGACCCCTGTTTATTGCATATATGTTGCTATTGGCCAGAAAGGCTCGTCGGTTGCACAGACCGTGAAAACCCTGGAGGATTTCGGCGCCATGCCCTACACTATCGTCATTACTGCCACCGCTTCCGACCCGGCCGCCATGCAGTTCTATGCACCGTTTGCAGGTGCATCGATCGGTGAATTTTTCCGTGATACCGGAAGGTCAGCCCTCGTGATCTATGATGACCTTTCCAAGCAGGCCGTCGCTTACCGCGAAGTTTCGCTGCTGCTGAGAAGGCCCCCGGGACGTGAAGCATACCCTGGTGACGTTTTCTACCTGCATTCAAGACTTTTGGAAAGAGCAGCGCGTATCATCTCCGCCAACGAAATCGCAGTGAAGATGAATGACCTGCCCGAATCGATCAGGCACCTGGTGAAAGGCGGGGGCTCACTCACCGCCCTCCCGATCATCGAGACCCAGGCCGGCGACGTATCAGCCTATATCCCGACCAACGTGATCTCGATCACCGACGGTCAGATCTTCCTCGAAACCACCCTTTTCAACTCAGGCATCCGTCCCGCCATCAACGTCGGTATCTCGGTATCCCGCGTCGGGGGCTCGGCACAGATCAAGTCGATGAAGAAAGTGGCCGGTACGCTGAAGCTCGACCAGGCGCAGTACCGCGAGCTGGAAGCCTTCTCCAAGTTCGGTTCCGACCTCGACCCGGCAACGAAAGCCGTTATCGAAAAAGGAAAGCGCAACGTGGAGATCCTGAAGCAGAACCTGCACGATACCATGCCGGTTGAAAAACAGATCGCCATTATTTTCTGCGGGACCCGCGGACTGGTGAAGAACGTCCCGATTGACAGCATGAAGGACTTTGAAGTCGAATACCTGCACCATATGGAAGTGAACCACGCAAAGGTGTTGCAGGAACTGAAAGAAGGCAGGCTGTCGGATGATCATATCAAGCTGATGGAGCAGGCAGCGAAGGATGTAGCTAAGAAATACGAGAAATAGGAGAAACTCTCCCCCTGGCCCCCTCCCTTTAGAAAAGGGAGGGGGAACGGGGGTGGGTTCATTTAATACTTAGAACTATTGGCTAGTTTAAAGGAAGTTAGAATCAGGATCGAGTCGATCAAATCGACGCAGCAGATCACCAGTGCGATGAAGCTGGTGGCGGCCAGCAAACTGCGCCGGACGCAGAATGCTGTCCAGGCCTTATCGCCCTATGCCTCCAAGCTGAGGGAAATCCTCGGGAACCTGGGCTCCAGCCTGGAAAATACCGACGAGGCTGTATATTCCACTGCGCGCCCTGTACAGAAGGTGCTGATCATTGTTGTCACTTCAAACCG
The DNA here is from genome assembly GCA_964371595.1 of uncultured Bacteroidales bacterium. Classification (GTDB taxonomy): domain Bacteria; phylum Bacteroidota; class Bacteroidia; order Bacteroidales; family JAGOPY01; genus JAGOPY01. The sequence continues at coordinate 4,638 of CAYJNJ010000133.1, forward strand.
CGGTCTCTGCGGACCTTTCAATACCAACGTCATCAAGGCAGCCAAGGCCTATATCGTGGAAAATTACAGTGAGATCAACAGGAAAGGCCATCTTGACATTATCACCATCGGGAAAAAAGGATCTGACTTCTTTAAAAAGAACAATTACAATGTTGTGAGTTCAAACAATGAGATCTTTGATACACTCACATTTGTAAATACCTCTGCGATAGCGGTAGAATTGATGGCAGCTTATGCAGGCAAGAAATACGATAAGATCGAAATCGTTTACAATCACTTCAAGAATGCAGGCCAGCAGCAGCTGACAATTGATCAATACCTGCCGATCATGCCGGTTGTTGCGGTTAACAAGGATCCCAAAGCCGGCAAGTGGCAGGCCAATTACATTTTCGAACCGGAAAAGTCGGTGCTGGTGAGGGAACTGATCCCGAAAATGCTGAAGGTGCAGCTTTACAAGACCATCCTCGACTCCTATGCAGCCGAGCACGGCGCCAGGATGACCGCCATGGCCCAGGCCACCGAAAATGCCTCCGAACTGCTCAAAGCGCTTAAACTCTCTTACAACAAAGCCCGCCAGGGAGCGATCACCAAGGAATTGCTAGAGATCGTCAGCGGAGCAGAAGCGCTGAAAGGATAGTTTTAAGTGTTTAGGGTTAAGGGTTAAGTGCGGGATTTTATTATTAAATTTGATTCTTTAATGCAATTTCCTTGGTTTATTAAACACTAAGTGTAAACAATTTTCCCGAACTTAACATTTAACACTTAACACTACAGACATGATTTCCAAGAAAGTAGAAAAAGCCATCAACGACCAGATCAAGAAGGAAGAATACTCCTCAAGGCTTTATCTGGCAATGGCCTCGTGGTGCCACAAAGAGGGCTACCCGGGCGCTGCAGCGTTTCTTTATACCCATGCCGACGAAGAGCGGATGCACCAGTTGAAATTCGTCCATTACCTTAACGACAGGGGCGGGTACTCCGTGCTGCAGGATATCGAGCAGCCTCCGCATAAGTTCGACACACTGCAGAAGATGTTCCAGGAAGTGCTGAAACATGAGCAGTTCATCACGGCTTCGATCAATGAGCTGTACCACCTCTGCACGACCGAAAAGGATTACACGACGGCTAATTTCCTTCAATGGTTCATCACCGAGCAACTGGAAGAGGAGAACCTGGTGAACGGGATTTTAGATACGATGGCATTGGCGGGTAACGATAAGTCGGGGCTGTTCCATATCGATAAAGAGCTTGGTACTAAAGCCGGGCCTAAGAGTGCAGGGGCTGGTTCTGCAACTTAGCAATCATCCCTTCGCGGTCCTTTGTGCTTTCTTAGCGAACCTTTGCGTAATAGCCAGGAATGCTGTTACGCAAAGGTTCGCAAAGAACCGCAAAGTTTCACAAAGATTATTTCTCTGACAATCTATGAGCTATTTCTTTCTCCAACTGTTTGTACCAATCTTCCCCATATTTCCTTACCAACGCCTCCTTCAGAAATTTGTACAGGGGGATCCCTTCTTTATTTCCCAGTTTTAGCGCCGGTTTGCAGATGTTCCACTTCTCGTAATTCACTGCGTCGAAAGTTTCATATTTCGTGATCCTGACCGGGTAGAGATGGCAGGAAACGGGCTTACGGAATTTCGTTTTTCCTTCAAAATAAGCCTTTTCAATCGAACAAAAAGCTATCCCGTCCTTAAAATTTGCAAAGGCGCACTCACCGTCATTTACCAGGGGCGTGACAAACTTTCCATGGATATCATAATCGAAAACGCCCTGTTTTACAACAGTTTCGATACCCCTTTCGGTCATGAAAGGCTTAATATTTTCAAGTTCGTCTTCCAGGATCGAAATTTCCTCTTCCTCAAGCGGCGCACCGGCATCACCTGCTACGCAGCAGGCCCCCTGGCAGCGTTCAAGGTTGCAGCAGAAACGGACGAGGTAAAGGTCGTCGGAAACAGAAGTATTGCCTATGATGATCATTTTTTCTCCTGGTTAAGCTTCCAGTTGATCCGGGAACTCAGTAGTTCGATAGCTACCTCATTTTCCCCGCCCTGCGGGATGATCAGGTCGGCATAGCGCTTGGAAGGCTCGATAAACTGGAGGTGCATCGGCTTCACGTAGGACTCATAGTGGGTCAGGACAGTTTCCACCGAACGTCCGCGTTCCAGTATGTCGCGCTGGATGATGCGCATCAGCCGGTCGTCGGCATCGGCATCTACGAAAACCTTCACATTGAAACGGCTGCGGAGTTCGGGATTGGTCAGGATCAGTATCCCTTCCACGATGATCACCCGGGTAGGCTCGATGAGGATCGTTTCCTTAAGCCGGGCGCATTCCACGTAAGAATAGCGGGGCATCTCGATGTGATGCCCACTGATGAGCAGGTCAAGGTGACGCACCAGCAACTCCCATTCTATGGAATCGGGATGGTCGAAATTGATCAGCTTTTTTTCTTCCGGCGAAAGCTGGCCGTTATCCCAGTAATAAGCATCCTGGGAAATGATGGAGACCGACCTGGGAGGCAGTGCAGCAATGATTTTATTGACTACCGTGGTTTTTCCGGACCCTGATCCGCCGGCTATACCGAGAACGAGCATATGCGCAGAGTTTCTGCGAAGGTAGTAAAAAAGTCGTCAGTCGTCAGTCGTCAGTCGTCAGTCAAGCTGGCGCGCGATTGCATCGCGTGACTGATAATTAAGCTGTTTTCTTCCCGGTTCCCAGGATATAACCGATAAGACCGCCTGTTAGAGCGGTGATTACTGTGCTGGCAAGTACATCGACTACCATCAGTGTCGGGGTGAAAAGGTTCATCCCGGCAAGAATAAAAAGGTCAAAGCTCAGGGCAATCGGCAATCCAATGATGATACCTGCTTTAATACCGCTGCCGATTGACCTTGCACCGGCCCATTTATCAAAAATGAAGGCCAGCAGCAACGACCAGATCAGGTTATTAATGTAGATCAGCAAGAGGTTGGGCATTTCTTTCATCAGCCCTTCATAATGAGTGGAATTGGATTCAAAATAATCCATAAGTAACATTCCATAAATGACCCAACCAAGGAGAAAGGCCAGGACCGAACCGGCGACTGCCGCCAAAATTGCTTTTGTACTCATAATTTTACGGTTTTAGGGTTTAAATTGTACAGATTTAGGGTATAACAATTTCAGGTAACAATCACCCCTCGATTTTGTTCATTGTACAGTGCCTGCTAAATTCGATTAATTTTACAGCAGGTAATTTTGTCATCATTAACTTACACTGGTATCATGAAGCAGATTTTCTTCATCCTGTTATTCTTCATCAATAGTGCAATCATGGCTCAAAGCCCGTTAAACTGGACCCGCGATGAAATCAACCCCGGCGAAGACTTCACCCTGACCGCTGACGGATCCGTTTTCACGGAAGGCCTGAAATCCTGCCATCTCCAGTTAAACAGCGGATCGGTGCCGTACCTCAGATCCGATGTATTTTATATCACTCCCGGCGTTGAATATGAGTTCTCCTTTGATGTGTTTGATAACGATACTGCCGGCCAGGTAAAGGTTTACGCCGATTTTTATGATGTTTACGGCTTTGATATTTTCGGGGAACCTCCGGTATTTTCAATTGATTCTTCAGAATGGCAGACTATGGGCTGGACAGGGACTGTGCCCCTGGAGGCTGCCGTCGGCTATATCCTGGTAAAATATTATAATCAGCCCGATCTTTATAATTTCACAAAAACCGCACATACCTGGCTGGATAATTTCCGTTTCAGTGAAAACGGCGGCGATAACCTGGTTGTCAATGGCGGTTTTGAAGAATGGCTGGTAGGTGTAGATGAAACCGGAATCAAGGAAGAAATGATGTCTGTTTACCCCAATCCTGCAGCGGAAATCGTTACTATTCGGATTGCAGGAGAAACGGATTTTATAACCATAAATGATATAGCAGGAAGGGAAGTTTTAAGGATTAATTCTGACAGGCAGGAGATAATTCAGGCTGATATAAGCCATTTGCAAAAAGGTCTTTATTTTGTGAGATGTTTTCAATCCGGGAATTTAATAATTGCAAGCAAGTTGCTGATTGATTGAAGGGTTCTCACCGATTTAACTTCTTACCGTCTTCCCGTCCTACCGTCTTCCCGTCCTACCGTCCTATAGTCTTATTGTCCTACCGTCTTCCCGTCTTCCCGTCTTCCCGTCTTCCCGTC
>CAYJNJ010000134.1:0-8725 GCA_964371595.1 uncultured Bacteroidales bacterium
CCACCACTCCACCACTTCACCACTCCACCACTCTTCCCACAATCACCTCCGCATCAAACCCGCACTCCTTCTGCAGTTCGCCAACGCTTCCCTGTTCTACAAAGCGGTCGGGTATGCCAAGGCGGACCAGCTTCGACCTGTAGTTGTGGTCAGTCATGAATTCAGCGACAGCACTGCCCAGACCACCCGTAATGGTTCCGTCTTCAACGGTCATCACTTTGTCGAAACGCTTGAAAATGCCGTGGAGCATGGCTTCATCCAATGGTTTCAGGTAACGTAAATCAAAATGGGCGGCTGAAATATTTTCGGAGGCAAGGATTTCGGTGGCTTTGACTACCTCGTTCCCGATATGCCCTATGGAAATGATGGCCAGGTCGTTGCCATCTTTTATCATCCTTCCTTTTCCTTCCGGTAATTCAGCAAAAGGTTTTTTCCAGTCAGTCATCACTCCACGGCCCCTCGGATAGCGGATCACATACGGGCCTGAACCGGGTAACTGGGCGGTGTACATCATGTTGCGCAATTCCTCCTCATTCATTGGAGAGCAAATCGTAAGGTTGGGTATCGCCCTGAAATAAGCAAGGTCGAAGGCGCCGTGATGCGTCGCGCCGTCTTCCCCGACGAGGCCGCCGCGGTCGAGGCAAAAAACCACGTGAAGCTTTTGCAGCGCTACGTCGTGGATCACCTGGTCGTAAGCGCGCTGCATGAAACTGGAGTAAATATTGCAGAAAGGGACCATGCCCTGGGCTGCCAACCCTGCAGCAAAGGTTACGGCATGCTGCTCGGCAATTCCGACGTCAAACGCCCGCCCGGGCATCTTTTCCATCATCATGATCATCGATGACCCGGTTGGCATGGCCGGCGTGATCCCGACGATCTTCTCATTCCGTTCGGCCAGCTCTATGATCGTCTGGCCAAATACATCCTGGTATTTCGGTGGGCTATTCCCTTTACTTTCTTTGCTTATCAGGTCACCGGTAACTTTATCAAAATAGCCTGGCGCGTGGTAAACGGTCTGTTCTTCTTCCGCTTTTTTAAAGCCTTTCCCCTTTGTTGTAATAGTGTGAAGTATCTTGGGGCCAGGGATTTCCCGCATCTTTTTAAGCTGATGGATAAGGCCGGTTACATCATGTCCGTCGAACACCCCGAAATACTGAAAATTGAAGGCTTCGAAGAAATTGCTGCGGGTATGCAGGGCAGGCTGGTCGTTCGTGATGCTGGCCAGGTACTCTTTAAAAGCGCCGACATTGGGGTCGATCGATATCCGGTTATCGTTGAGGATGACAAGCAGGTTTGCCTTGTACACCCCTGCATTATTCAGCGCTTCCATCGCCATTCCCCCGGCAATAGCGGCATCGCCGATCACAGATATATGCAGCCTTTCATGATCGCCCTGGAGGGCCGATGCCACTGCCATCCCTAACGCTGCTGAAAGTGAGGTCGATGAATGTCCTGTCCCGAATGCATCATATTCGCTTTCGGCCATTTTCGGGAAGCCGCTGATACCTCCGTACATCCGGTTAGTATGGAACCTGTCGCGCCTTCCTGTAAGAATTTTGTGGGCATAAGCCTGGTGGCCGACATCCCAGATCAGCTTGTCATACGGAGTATCGAAAACGTAATGAAGTGCAACCGCCAGTTCAACCGCGCCAAGACTTGAACCAAGGTGCCCCGGGTTCTGGGAAGTCTCCTCGATAAGAAAGTCCCTGATCTCAGTGCATAATTCTGCTAATTTATCTTCAGGAAGCTTTTTTAAGTCCTTCGGAGAATTGATCAGGGCTAATATCGGACCTGGAGTTGTCGGCACAGTTCAAAGTTCAAAATTCAAAGCTCAAAGTTACAGTTATCAGTTTAAAGTTCACTCCTATCTTGATTATTAACTATACACTTATCAACTCATTTTTGAACTTTGAACTTTGAACTTTGAACTAAAGAATTCCCAGTTCAAGTTTTGCTTCATCACTCAGCATTTCCATGTCCCATGGCGGCTCGAAAGTTAGTTCAAGATCAACATCTTTCACTCCCTCAACTGCTTTCACCTTCTGCTTCACTTCTTCCGGAAGGCTTTCTGCCACAGGGCAGTTCGGTGTGGTAAGGGTCATTACAACATGAACCAGGAAATCATCGTCGATCTCAATCTTGTAAATCAGGCCGATCTCATATATATTGACCGGTATCTCGGGATCATAGATGGTCTTTATCTCAGCTATGATCTTATCTTCGAGCTTATTTTTTTCTATGGTTAGATTCGTCATTGTGCATCTTTTAATGAACCCACCCCCGTTCCCCCTCCCTTTTCAAAAGGGAGGGGGGCAGGGGGGAGAGTTTTTCATTTCGTCTTAAACGCAAGTGCGTACAGCTTCATCTGCTTGATCATTGAAGTCAGGCCGTTGGAGCGGGTAGGGGAGAGATGCTCCTTCAAACCGATCTTGTCGACAAAGCCAAGCTCTGCCTGCAGGATATCATCAGGCGATTGTCCGTCCAGCACCCTGATCATCAGGCTTACCAACCCTTTGGTGATCACTGCATCACTGTCGGCTGAGAAGTATATCTTCCCGTCACGGTATTCAGCATGCAGCCACACCCTCGACTGGCAGCCGGTAATAAGGTTATTCTGGACCTTGTATTTCTCATCGATCACTTTCATCTCTTTTCCCATCTCGATGAGGTAGTTGTACCTGTCCATCCAGTCGTCAAAGATCGAGAACTCTTCTGTGATCGCGGATTCTATATCGCTTATATTCATTTAGTTCCAAATTCCAAATTCCAAATTCCTGGTTCCAAATTCCTGGTTCCAAATTCCAGGTTCCAAATTCCTGGTTCCAAATTCCAGGTTCCAAATTCCAGGTTCCAAATTCCAGGTTCCTAATTCTAATTCAATAAACAATCTAATGGCATATAGGTTGATGGGAATTATTATTTATATTTAATTCCTTTATAATCAGAATTTTGAAGGTAATGCATCAATCCCTTCAATGATTTACTGATTTCTTCAGCTAAATTAGATAATTCCTTGAATTGATTCTCTTCAATATAATTCTGATCATATGCAACAATGAGCTGGCAACGAAGTTCTCCGCAGGATCCTTTAGCTATTGACAGGAAATTGATAAATTCTTTATTTCCATCCCGTTCGAATCCTTCTGAAATGTTTGAAATAATTGAAATTGCAGTTTTACGCAAATGATTGATCAACATCCAATCCTTCGAGAATTCGGGTTTATTGGTAGATAAGTAGATCATCTTTACAAGGATACGGGATTTTTTCCAGACATCCAGATCTTCGAAATTTTTAACAGAAGCCATATTAATTGAATTAAGTACTTCTGTTAATTACAAAAATCGGTAAAAAATACCCGCCCTGTTGATAACTTCCTGGAATTTGGAATTTGGAATTTGGAACCTGGAATTTGGAATTTGGAACTACCCTAACATCCTGCGTACCTGCTTCGTCGCTTCGATAAACCGGTCGATCTCTTCGACAGTGTTGTAAAGTGCAAGGGATGCACGGACCATGCCAGGTACCTGGAATCTGTCGATTAAAGGCTGGGCGCAGTGATGGCCTGTGCGTAACGCGATGCCGAGCTTGTCGTAAATTGTGCCGGCATCATACGGGTGGATCTTGCCGATGTTAAATGATATGACGCCGGTTTTATTCTCGGCATTGCCGAAAATCCGCACCGATTCCATCTTCAGCAGTTCTACCGTCGCATAATCCAGCATCTCGCGCTCATAAGCGTGGATCTTCTTCAGGTCGAGGTCGAGGATATATTTGATGGCAGCCTCCATTCCAAGCACCCCGGCAACATTGGGCGTGCCGGCTTCAAACTTGTACGGGAGCTTGTTGTAGGTCGTTTTTTCAATCGTTACCTGGTCAACCATCTCGCCGCCGCCCTGGTAGGGTGGCATATCTTCCAGGAATTTTTCTTTGCCGTAAAGAACTCCCACACCCATCGGTCCGTAAACCTTATGGGCGGAGAAGCAGTAAAAATCGCAGTTCAGCTCCTGGACGTCCACGGTAAGGTGCGGCACGGCCTGCGCCCCGTCGAGCAGCACCGGGATCCCCCGCTCATGGGCCAGGCTGATCACCCTGTGCACGGGGTTAATCGTTCCAAGCACATTCGAAACATGGGCTATTGCGATGAATTTGGTTCGGTCGGTGATCATGCCTTTTAACGTGCTGATCTCCAGCTCGCCCTGCTCATCAACAGGAATGACTTTAAGAATGGCGCCTTTTTGCTCGGCCAGCATCTGCCAGGGGACCAGGTTGGAATGGTGTTCCATCCCTGAAATGATGATCTCGTCGCCGGAATGGATGAACTTTCTTCCGAAAGACTGCGCGACAAGGTTGATGGATTCGGTTGCCCCTTTGGTAAAGATGATCTCGTGCGGATGAGAAGCATGGATAAAATCCTTAACGGTTTTCCTTGCATTTTCAAAGGCCTCTGTTGCCTGGTTACTCATGAAATGCACTCCACGATGGATATTGCAGTTTTCTTTCTTATACCAGGATACAATCCGGTCGATCACTTCCCGGGGTTTATGCGTGGTGGCTGCGTTGTCGAAGTAAATCAGCTGTTTGTCGTGTACCTGCACGTCCAGGACAGGAAAATCGTGCCTTATATGAAGAATGTCAAAACTCACAATGAATAGTGTTTAATAATGCCGGCAAAATTATGACAATTGCAGTAAGGTTTTACTGCCGGTTGAAGTTTGTTTATAAGATTAAGGAAGATGTCAGATCCTGCTCAGGTCGATGTCGAAATGGATCTCTTTATCCTGGTTAGCGCAGTGCAGCACACAGGTTTCGCAGATTTGCAGCTCTCCGCGCAACCGTTGCTTGATCATCTCGTCTATCCTGTTCCTGAGGGGATCGAGCGTCATTTTACCGATCACCTCGGCAGCGAATGCATACATCAGCAGCAACCGGGCGCTCGCCATGCAAATCCCCCTCGAACGCAGGTAAAAAAGGGCTTCTGTGTCGAGCTGCCCGACGGTTGCACCATGGCTGCACTTCACGTCATCGGCATAGATTTCAAGGAAAGGCCTTGTGTTCACCCTGGCTTTATCGGTGAGAAGGATATTCCTGTTCTGCTGGTAGGCGTTGGTGCGCTGGGCATCTTTCCGCACCAGCACATGGCCGTTGAACACAGCCGTGGCCTCGTCGTCGAGGATCCCTTTGAAAAGCTCGTTGCTCGTGCAATCCGGAACTGCGTGGTCAACAAATACCCGGTTATCGACATGTTGTTTTCTATCGACAAGGTAAAGGCCGTTGACATGGGCGTCCGCGCCGCTTCCGTTCAGCTTGCAGTTGGTGTAATTGCGGATAAGGCCCCCATTGAGGGTGATAGCATAAGTGTTCAGCCTGCTGCCGGCTTCCTGGTGGAACCAAGTGGAATTCAGCAGGGTCGACTGGTTATTCAGGTTTTGCAGTTTGTAATGCTCGAATGAAGCGTTTTCATCCATGAAGACCTCTGTGACCGAATTATTGAAACTGGCCTGGTGATTGGTTGAATCGTCGCACATAACCAGCGTCATGCGGCTGTTTTTACCTAATATGACCAGGTTCCGGTTTTGTATGAGGAGATTTTCATTATGGTTGATGATGCTGATCATCTGCACCGGCTTATCCAGCACGACGTTGTCAGGGATATAAATGAACAGCCCGTCGCTGGCAAAGGCCGTATTCATGGCAAGGAAGAGGTCCTTTGCCGAATCGGCATACCGTCCGTAATGGCTCTCGATCAGGTCGCGGTGGTCGCGGAAAGCGTCACAAAGACTGCCGATAATGACCCCTTTGGGGAGATGGCGGAAATCGTTCGACGTCTGGACATGCCATCCGTTAAGGAAAGAAACCTGGTCGGTCTCAAAATTATGGACGTCACAGGTAAACATGAAATCAATATCCCGACCGGTTTCGGCTTTATCAAGATATTTGGTGTAGTCCATTTTAAGGACTTCCGAAAGATCGGTATTCTTCCAGAGCTCATTTTTCCGGTCGGGAAAATTAAGGTTGCGGAAATGGCTGAACCCTTCCGCCCTGATCTTTGCTGTATATGGAATGTCGTCACGTGAAATGGTACTCCCATGCTCCTCGTAAAGCAGCATAAGCCTTTCCTTGAACGAACCGTTATTGATTGTTGTTTTCATTTAGTTTTTGAATATTAACCACAAAGGTGCACTAAGTACTGCACAAAGGCACACGAAGAATCAGGCAGAAAAAACCATTGTGTGCCTTCGTGAAATCCTTTGTGTTCTTTTGTGGTTAAAGCTTTCTGAAGCATTCGATGTATTTTAAGTCAATTCCTTTTTTATCCAGTCATACCCCTTTTCCTCAAGTTCAATCGCGAGTTCTTTCCCGCCTGACCTGACTATCTTCCCGTCGTAGATCACATGGACGAAATCGGGGACGATATAAGTCAGAAGGCGCTGGTAATGGGTAATGACGATGGTGGCATTTTCAGTGGTTTTCATCATATTCACCCCGTTAGCCACGATTTTCAGCGCATCGATGTCGAGCCCTGAATCGGTTTCATCCAGGACAGCTAATTGCGGTTCAAGCATAGCCATCTGGAAGATCTCGTTCTTCTTTTTCTCCCCTCCTGAAAAGCCTTCATTGACCGAGCGGTTGGTGAGTTTCGACTGGATCTCCACCAGTTTCTTCTTTTCTTCCATCATTTTCAGGAAATCGCCGGCGGGCATCGGGGGAAGGCTCCGGTATTCCCGGATTTCGTTATCTGCCGTGCGCATGAAGTTCGTAAGGCTCACCCCGGGGATCTCGACCGGGTACTGGAAGGCGAGAAATATCCCGATCCGTGCCCGTTCTTCCGGTGGCATATCGTTGATGACCTGCCCGTTGAAAATGACTTCCCCTTCCGTGATTTCATAGCCGTCTTTCCCGGCAATAGCAAGGGCAAGCGTGCTTTTTCCCGTCCCGTTCGGACCCATGATGGCATGTACTTCACCTGCATTCACATCCAGGTTCAGCCCATGCAGGATCTCCTTGCCTTTTATCGATACGTGCAGATTTTTGAGTTGTAACAGCATTTTTTATTTTTTATTGCTAATTGTTAATGAACCCACCCCCTACCCCCTCCCTTCGAGAAGGGAGGGGGACAGGGGGAGAGTTTCTATCCAACACTCCCCTCCAGGCTGATGCTCAGCAGCTTCTGTGCTTCGACGGCGAATTCCATTGGAAGGTGGCTGAGCACCTCTTTGGCGTATCCATTGACGATCAGGCCGATGGCTTTCTCCATGTCGATGCCGCGCTGCTGACAGTAGAAGAGCTGGTCTTCCGATATCTTTGATGTCGTGGCTTCGTGCTCCACGATAGCGGTCCGGTTATCCACGTCGATGTACGGGAATGTGTGCGCACCGCATTTGCTTCCCAGCAGCAGGGAGTCGCACTGCGAGAAATTCCTCGCATTTTCGGCCCTTGCCGTGATCTTCACCTGCCCGCGGTAGCTGTTGTTGCTGTACCCGGCAGATATCCCTTTGGAGATGATCGTGCTTTTCGTATTTTTCCCGATATGGACCATCTTTGTGCCTGTATCCGCCTGCTGGCGGTTGTTCGTCACAGCCACGGAGTAGAACTCGCCGACGGAGTTTTCACCCATCAGGATGCAGCTCGGGTACTTCCATGTGATGGCCGATCCGGTCTCCACCTGCGTCCATGATATTTTAGAGTTGGCCCCTTTGCATAGGCCGCGCTTGGTCACAAAATTATAAACGCCTCCCTTGCCTTCCTTGTCGCACGGATACCAGTTCTGCACGGTAGAGTATTTGACCTCTGCATTTTCCATGGCTACAATCTCGACAATCGCTGCATGTAGCTGGTTCTCATCGCGCATAGGGGCAGTGCAGCCTTCCATATAGCTGACATAACCGCCTTCTTCAGCAACGATCAGCGTCCTCTCGAACTGCCCGCTGTTTGCCGCATTGATGCGGAAGTAGGTAGAGAGCTCAAGGGGGCTGCGCACACCTTTAGGTATGAAGCAGAACGACCCGTCGCTGAAGACAGCCGAGTTCAGCGCCGCGAAAAAGTTGTCGGTATAAGGTACCACCGAACCCATGTATTTTTTCACCAGGTCCGGGTGGTTTTGCACTGCTTCGCTGAAAGAGCAGAAGATGATGCCGTGCTTTGAAAGCGTATCCTGGAAGGTCGTTTTCACCGAGACGCTGTCGATGACTGCATCGACGGCTACACCCGACAGCCTTTTCTGTTCTTCGAGCGAGATACCCAGCTTGTTGAAGGTGGCAAGCAGTTCCGGGTCTACCTCATCGAGGCTGGCCAGGGGGTTCTTCTTTGGCGCCGCATAAAAAATGATCTCCCCGTATTTGATCGGGGGATGGGTGATATGGGCCCAAACGGGTTCTTTCATCGTAAGCCAGTGGCGGTAAGCTTTCAGCCGGAATTCAAGCATCCATTCCGGTTCATTTTTTTTAGCGGAGATATAGCGTACCGTACTTTCGTCAAGACCAATGGGAGCGGTTTCCGTATCGATATCCGACACGAAGCCGTATTTATATTCACTTTGTGTTAGCTTGTCAAGTATTTCGTTTGTATCAGGCATCGCCTTATAGTAATTTAGACTAAATCGTGATTGCAAAGATAACTTTTCTCACGTGATTAGATTGTAACATATGAAACAAAGTTCTGGGGGAAATGTTGTTCCAGGGTTCCAGGGTTCCAAAGTTCCAGGGTTCCAAAGTTCCAGGGTTCCAG
>CAYJNJ010000135.1:0-8444 GCA_964371595.1 uncultured Bacteroidales bacterium
GGCCAAACAAATTCAAAACCTCAAAACCTCAAAACCACAAAACCTCAAAACCACAAAACCTCAAAACCTCAAAACTTCAAAACCTCATACCACAAAACCTCAAACCCTCAAAACCTCAAAACTCCACCACTTCAACACTTCACCACTCCACCACTAACCAATAACCAATAACCACTAAACAATCTTGTTCAACAAAATCCTAAATACTTTCGGTACCCGGGCCCTGGCGGCGGTGATCAACCTGGCGGTTGCGGTGGTGCTTTCGCAGTATCTGGGGCCTGATGGAAAAGGCGTGCAAAGCCTTATCCTGACTACGATTACCTTCGTCCTTGTCTTTGCTAACCTGGTTGGGGGCGGCACGCTGGTTTACCTTGTCCCGAGGCATAACCCGTCGCTGCTGGTTCTCCCCTCCTACTTCTGGACCCTTGCCGTTGCAGCGCTTTCGTATGTAATACTGCTTTTCTTCCCACTGGTCGATCCATCATATACGCTTCATATCTGCCTTTTATCAGTTTTAAACTCTGTAGCTTCCGTTAATTCTTCCATCCTTATCGGTAAAGAAAAGATCAATGCAGCGAACCTGGTAAGCTTGAGCCAGCCTGTAGCCCTGGTCATCAGCCTGCTGGTGTTGTTCTCTCTGTCTGCTGAGCCCCGGGTGATCCATTACATCTGGTCTTTATACATATCATTCGGCGTTTCTGCGCTTATCAGCTTTCTGTATTATGCCAGGCATTGCGGAAGGATAAAAATCCACAGTATCCGTGAATACGGGAAAATATCCGTTGAAATGTTCCGTTTCGGGGTTCTGAACCAGGTTGCGCACATAACCCAGATGCTGAGCTTCAGGCTCAGTTATTACGTGCTCGACCACTTTCACGGCGAAGCGGCTGTAGGGGTTTATTCCAACGGGATCTCGCTGGTGGAATCGATCTGGCTGATTGCAAAGAGCATTTCGCTTGTACAATACGCAAGGATATCCAATATCGACAACAGGACGGAATCAGCGATACTCACTGCAAAGCTTATCAAATTCAGCCTGGCGGCAAGCCTCGTTATTCTCATCCCTCTTTTAGTGGTCCCGTCTTCATTTTATCTTTTCATCTTCGGCCAGGGATTTGCCGATACCCGGCTGGTTATCCGGACCCTGGCAACCGGCGTGTTGGTTTACAACTTTTCAATCCTGATCGGCCATTATTATTCCGGGACAGGGCGATACTACGTCAATGCCCTGACCTCCTCCATCGGGCTGATTGCTTCGGTGATCCTGTATTTCACGCTGATCCCGGGTTATGGCATGGCCGGCGCCGGCTGGGGCACATCCATTTCTTATCTCTTTACCACACTTATCCTTGTGATCATGTTCAGCAGGGAAAACAAGCACTGGTACCGCGAATTGATCCCGACAAGGGAAGATTTCAGAAGATTGAAGATGAAGGACCGGGTTTAAACTTAAGAATCATAAAGCCCTGATTAGCCACGGAAACACAAAAACACAAAATAGCACAAAAATCTGACGACTAAAGACTAAAGACTTCCCCCGAACCCAATCTCCAACCTGAACGCCCCTCGCGGTTTGACAGGGGTATCCAGCTTAGCTCCCCCTTCCTGTCCCGGCAAATATACAGCACAAAGCGTATTGGCAATATGGAAGAGATGTTTATGAAAAGATGCCGGGCACCCGCTCAATATGCCATATAGAATCTCAAACCGGACAGTTTCCGGGTTACGGGCATAATCGTGCCATGCAACGACAGAATCCTTATGGAGGAGATGGGAAAATATCTTTGCCGTATCGTTTTTCACCATCTCAAAATGATGGTCACCATCGATAAAAACCAGGTCGAATTTGCGGTTCAGGGCCTGGAAATCATAGGTGAGCGAATTCCCTTCCAGGTGGGTGACGTTGGAAATGCCCTTTGAAAAGAACCCGTGCAGGTCGATATATTTCTGGCTCAACCCCATTTTCTTCATTTCGGCCGCGGGAAGGTTCAATGTAAAGCAGGGGCCAGCGACAGCAGCCACGTTAGCCACGCTTTCACCCCGCCAGGTGCCGATCTCGAAATAGCTGCAACCGGGGAACTTTCGGGCCAGCTTTTTGAGTAAAGCCAGGTCGGTGGGAAGGGAGCCGCCATCAAGGAATGCAAAGGGCTCAACGGTTTCGGTAAAATCCCCGAAGAGTTCTCCAGCATTCAGTACCGGCAATCCATCCGGAAACCCAAAATCATCAGCCACTTTTTTCTGCCAGTATCTTTCATCGTCAAGAACTTTATTCAACAGCCAGGGATCACGGATGATGCGGCCTAAGGCTGTAAAGGTTTTTGAAATTTTTGGCATGCCGGCTTTGTTATGGGTTCCAAAGTTACAAAAAAGAGGACAGGCAAAAGCCTTTATTTAACCACAATGGCGCACAAAGGGTATTCACAAAGGAACGCTAAGTAAGATAATATCAGATTACTAACCTTTGAGCGCCTTTGTGAAACACTTAGTGCGCCATTGTGGTTAAATTTTAAAAAAAATCCTTTTACCTGTCATCAATCTTTTTAACAAAAAATTATTCATAAGTTTCCTGATTATGCCGTAAAATAAAGGATTCATGATCTTACCTTTGCGAAAAATTTTCCCGGTGATTGCTGAAAAATATAACGAAGATAGCATCAAATCTCTCGACTGGCGGGAACATATCCGGCTGCGGCCGGGCATGTACATCGGAAAGCTCGGCGACGGCGCCGCCCAGGATGACGGGATTTATGTCCTGATGAAGGAAATCCTTGATAATTGTATCGATGAACATGTAATGGGAAACGGTACCCGGGTCGATGTGACCATCAGGGAAAAGACGGTCACGATAAGGGATTACGGACGAGGCATGCCGCTGGGAAAGGTAATCGACTGCGTGTCGAAAATCAATACCGGTGCAAAATACGATTCAAAGGTCTTCAAGAAAGCCGTCGGCCTTAACGGCGTCGGGTCCAAAGCGGTGAATGCCCTTTCATCATACTTCAAAGCGCAATCCGTCAGGGAAGGCAAAACCAAGATCGTGGAGTTCGAGAGGGGCGGCATCATCAATGATGTACCAATTACCGATTGCGGCCTCCCGCAGGGTACAGAGATCACTTTTATCCCTGACGACCAGGTCTTCGGACATTATTATTACATCACCGAATACGTTGAAAAGCTGCTCTGGAATTATGCTTTCCTCAACAACGGACTGGTACTTACGCTTAACGGTGAAAAATTCCAGGCAAAGAACGGACTGGTCGACCTGCTGAACCTTTACCTCAATGGTAACGGCGGTGCGATTTATCCCATCATCCATATTAAGGACGATGAGTTTGAATGCGCATTTACCCATAGTTCCAAGCAATACGGCGAGGAATACTATTCCTTCGTCAACGGCCAGTACACTCCGCAGGGTGGCACCCACCTGCAGTATTTCCGTGAAGGGATCGTGAAGACTATCAGGGAGTTCTACAATAAAGATTACGATACCAACGACATCCGCGCTTCGATCATGGCTGCCATCAGCCTGAAAGTGCAGGAACCGATATTCGAGTCGCAAACTAAGACCAAGCTGGGCTCGACGCTCATGGAACCCAACGGGCAGAGCATCCGCAATTATGTGATGGACATTATCAAGAAGAACCTCGATAATTACCTCCATAAGAACCCGGAAACGGCTGAGGCCCTGCAAATGAAGATCCTGCAGTCGGAGAAAGAGCGGAAGGATATGGCCGACATCAAGAAACTGGCCAAGGAAAGCGTTAAAAAAGCGAGCCTGCACAATAAAAAGCTGCGTGATTGCAAGGTCCATTACAATACGAATCACGAAGACAGGCTCGAAAGCACCATATTCATTACCGAGGGCGACAGCGCCAGCGGCTCTATCACCAAAGCCAGGCAGGTGAGCACACAGGCGGTGTTCAGTCTGAAAGGCAAACCGCTGAACGTATACGGCCTGACAAAGAAGATCGTATACCAGAACGAAGAGTTCAACCTGCTGCAATCGGCGCTGAACGTGGATGAGAGCCTCGAAAACCTTCGCTATAACCTGGTAGTGATCGCTACCGATGCCGACGTCGACGGGATGCACATCCGCCTGCTGCTGATGACTTTCTTCCTCCAGTTCTACCCCGACCTGGTCAAAGCCGGCCACCTTTATATCCTGACCACACCCCTTTTCCGCGTCAGGAATAAAAAAGAAACGATTTACTGTTATTCAGAAGAAGAAAAACAGCAGGCCCTCGGCAAGCTCGGGCAAAATGCGGAAATCACCCGCTTTAAAGGATTAGGCGAGATCTCGCCTGATGAATTCAGCTATTTTATCAGCAAGAACATGCGCCTTGAGCCAGTTTTGATGGAAAGCCAGTCGGCGATCAAAACCATCCTTGAATTCTACATGGGTAAGAATACGCCCGACCGGCAGAACTTTATTATTGATAATCTGCGGGTTGAAGATGAGGCTTTGAGTGAAGTGATTATTTTATCCTAATAAATCTTTAGAATCCAAAAATTTATATATTATAAAAGCAACCAGGACAAGGATTACAGCCGTTGATACAATGGTTTTTATCAGGGCTATTCTCCTTTCATGTATTATTCTCGTCCTGACTTCTATTTTTAGTCTTTCCAGCTCTTCCTTTGGGATTTCCTTGAACTTCTTCAGATGGATTTCGTGCTTTCTGTGCACATGATCATAGGATTTCCTTATTCTTCTATACCTATCCCTGGGTGACTCAATAAGTGAATTATTGTACTTGATCCTGCTGATCATGTCCATCACATGTCCTGCGAAACTCATAAGGATTCGTGTTTGGTTTGAATTTGTGAAATTAACTCATGTGCCAATTACATTAATTTCAAAATCTCCTTCGGCACCCCATTTTTATGCACGGAAATCGAAATAGTCTTCATCTTCAGATAATTAACCGACATATATAGAAGACCTTTGTATTTACCTCTTTCGCCCCATGAATTCTTGATAATATAATATACTTCTCCATTCTGGTCTTTTGCCCGGCCAACTATGTGCATCAAATGATCTTCAGTAGTCCTGTAACTCGTAAATGCGTCCTGACGGTTATCCTGGGTGACGATAATTTCTTTTCCAGGTTTAGTGAAAATACTATCAGTACCCGGATTGACGGGAAGAACAGCCACACCTTCTTTTTGTGAGAACCCTTTTTCACCCACATCTCCATCCCATAAAACCGAATAGCCCTGTTCCAGTGCATGGTCAATAATACCGGCCATTTCATCCAGCATGACATTAAAATAACTTCCATTCATATAATTATCAGGGATCTCAAGGATAAAATACTTGTGAAAAGGATGATGTGAAAAGGAAGTGAATGAATAATACTCTTCACTTTTAATTCCAGCCAGGTCGGCAAATGACTGCGGGTCATAAGTTTTACCATCATAAATAAAGTCTGATGGCAGTGGCCCCAGGTAAGCATCCAGTATGCCTTCAAGTGCTTTGTTCCAGTGCATTCCCGGATGGCCATTCTTTATCACTGCATCAAGATAACCTTTCATTCCCGCTGATAATTCGCCATGCTCGATGCTCGTGTCGCCTTCCGCAAGACCCGGATAAGCTGATTGCGGAACGATCCCATGCAGTTCGATATTACGGAATACATCATGGCTTAGCCCGCCTTCGCTGAAATTAGTCGTGCCCTGCCTGAGGATGTAATTCTGCGCCTTTTCAAAGTAAGCCATCCTGACATTATACATTTCCGAAATGTCAAGTTCTTTCCCAGTTATCCGAATGATCTCCGATTCCAGGAATGATGCCGTAGCAAAACTCCAGCAGGTCCCGGAAGCCTGCTGGTTTTTCACGCAGGTGGAAGGAACCGTGATTTCATCCTTGAAAATGTACTGGGCATTTGTAATATTAAATAATGCAAGTGTTAGAATACTTAATAGTATAAACCGTTGTTTCATTTTTATGAAATTTTTGTTTTTTAGATTGATTTTAATTTTTAACAAATCTCACCTTTAAATCTTTCTGATATGCTACTGGTTCCTTCTTTGCCACAAAAGCACTAAAACACTAAAGAACACAAAACTATTTTTAGAATTTTTTGTTTTCCGTGTTATTTTGTGTTTTGGTGTTTTAGTGGCAGATCAGGCAAATTCGAAATTATCTGGCGAAATCATTTTCTAATATAAATTATAAATAAAGCTTTTTAAACGCCTTCCCTATCTTCCCTGCGATATCCCCGGCAATCACCGCCTCCATGCCTTCCTTCTTTGCAGCCAGGTCGCCGGCAAGTCCATGGACGTAGACTCCCAGCAGACAGGCGTCGAGCGGATGGTACTTCTGCGCCAGCAGCCCAAGGATCAGCCCGGTGAGCACATCTCCACTTCCGGCAGTTGCCATGCCCGGGTTTCCGGTTGTATTGAAATAACAGGTCCCGTCAGGGCCGCAAATGCAGGTATGGGCGCCTTTCAGCACCACATAAACGCCATTTTTGATGCAGAATTCACGTTGCAGCCGGTTACGGTGAAAATCGTCTGATGATTTACCGGCCAGCCTTTCAAATTCCTTCGGGTGGGGGGTGAAAATGCTGCCTTTCGGAATAAAGGAGATCCATGTCTTGTTTTCCCCAAGGATCGTAAGGGCATCTGCATCAAATAGCAGCGGTACCGTCGCATTCTGGATCAGTAATTTCAAGGCTGTCCGGGTTTTTTCATTGAAACCGATACCGGGTCCGGTGCCAATCGCCGTAAAGGGTGACAAATCGGGCAATGCGGTGAATGATCCTTCATCAGGGTCGATGGTGACCATGGCTTCCGGCACCGCTGTCTGGATGACCTGCACCGCTTTTGCCGGCGTATGGGTATGAAGCAGTCCCACCCCTGAACGCAGGCAGGCTTCAGATGCCAGCACCGCCGCGCCCATCCGGCCATAGCCACCCGCGATAAGCAAGGCATGTCCGAAATTGCCTTTGTGGGCAAATTTCGTGCGGGGTTTCAATAATCCGGATGCCAATTGCCTGGTAACCAGTATATTTTTTACTTCAACATTACTGATATATTCTTCATGCAAACCGATGTCAAGCACCTCCCACTCCCCTACCAGGCTGTCGCTCCCGGGGAACATGAAAGATAACTTCGGGGTCTGGAACGTCAGCGTGAAATCAGCCCGGATAACGGCACCGGCTTTAATATCGGTGTGAGAATCACAAAATAGCCCGGAAGGCATATCGATTGCTACCAAAAGGGCTTTCGCCGCATTGATATGCCTGATCACACCGGCAGGGAAACCTGTGACAGGTTTGCTCAAGCCGGATCCGAACATTGCATCGATCACAACATCGCCGTCATTGATTTCCGGCAGTTTATCCCCTTCTTTAAGGTCTTCGCAGTGAATTCCAGCAATTTCCTTCAGCCTGTTGTAATTAATAAGAAAATCATCCGAACATTTTTCGGAAAACCTCGCCACAAAAACGCTGATATCCGAATGATAATCAGACATCATGCGTGCTATGGCCAGCCCGTCGCCGCCGTTATTGCCCGTACCGCAGAAAATCAATACCGGCCTGTCGGCATCGATTCTTTTCTTCAGCCACTTAAAACACTTTGCAGCGGCCCTTTCCATCAGGTCGACAGATTTCACCGGCTCATGTTCAATGGTATAAGCATCGGCTTCGCGGATCTTTTCTACAGGAAGGATTTTCATCGGACTGTCTTTTGTCTTGCAAATTTAAGGTTTCATTACCCTTGCTCAACATTAACTTTCCGGATTTTGCTATCCGTCCAACCTCACCCCCTGTCCCCTTCTCCAATATGGAGAGGGGGACAGGTTGGAGGGAATATATTCAATAATTTGTATATTTGTCTGAGAATATTAACTATCGAACGCTGTTTTTGTATTTCCATTTCAATTAAACGATAATCTGATTTAAATACATTAAAATGAAAGGTGTACAGCTTATTTTTGGAATTTTTTTTCTTCATTTACTTAGTTTTTCGCAGGAGACAGAAACATTTAAGGATGAACGTGATGGCCATGTTTACAAAGTCGTTACCATTGGAAATCAAACAATAATGGCTGAAAATTTTGCATATAAACCACAAAATGGTAATTGTTGGGGGTTTGATAATGATGAAACCAATGTTTCAAAATATGGTAATCTATACGATTGGAAAACTGCAAAAACTATTGCACCAATTGGTTGGCATTTACCTACTAAGGATGAATGGAAAACACTGTATGCAATTACCGGTGATGATCATTTAATTGTTTTTGAAAACCTTATCGAATCAGGAAATTCCGGATTTAATGCATTATTTGGAGGTTCTCGTAACAGCAGCAAAGCATTCACCGGCCTGGGAAAGGGGACCGAATTTTGGAGTTCGTCTGCCGATGAAGACGGTAACCCCTGGAGTTTCGACTTCGATACAGATTTTTATCGGGTTAGTTTTAGTACAAAAGATCC
>CAYJNJ010000136.1:0-8403 GCA_964371595.1 uncultured Bacteroidales bacterium
GTTTCCCACAAAAGAACCCCTTAAAAAAAGACCTATGGCTCAGGATCATCCTGTTCATGGCAACCATGATCCTGATCGTCGTGGTGTTACCAAAGGAAGGCAGGTTCAGGTATGAGTTCACGAAGGGAAAACCATGGCTGCATGATGATCTGTACGCCCCATTTGATTTTGCAATTATTAAGTATGATGAGGAATTAAAGGTGGAACGCGAACAGGTCCTCACAAGCCTTAAACCGTTTTTCACCCTCGACACTTCAGTAAATCTCAGCCAGAAGGTTTCCCTCGAATTGGAACTGGACAAGAAATGGGTTGAGAAGTATGGTAGTAACCGTGCGTTGAGCCAGCAGAAGGAGGCGATCCTTTTGCAGGGCCTTAAAATTTTCGATGTTCTCTTCAGAAGCGGGATTATTCAACTTGATCCTTCAATTGAAGGGAAACCGGCAGATTTCGAAGTTTTTATTGTTGAAAATAAAGTCGCAAGGACGGTGCCACTTCGCCTGGTGTATACTTTACAACAGGCCATCGCTTTTATCAATGCAAGTGTCGGCAGCAGCCCGGTCACAGATAAGGAATTACTTATCCAGTTACTGACAAACCATATCACCCATAATTTATACTTCAACAGCGAAAAAACATTGGCAGAAAAGGAATCCGCCCTTTCAAACATAAGCCCTTTCAGGGGTATGGTGCAACGTGGAGAGTTGATCATCCCCCGGGGTGCGAGGGTAAATGAAGATCATTTCAGGATCCTTACCTCCCTGAAAAATAATTTCGAAAGCAAGCTGGATTCGAAAAAGTCGTTTATTTCCATAGCCAGCGGCCAGGTCATCCTTACCTCGATATCCATCCTGGTCCTTGTTCTTTTTCTTTATAATTACAGGAAAGATATCCTAGCAGACAACAAAAGGACCTTCCTGATCCTTCTTCTAATCTTTATGATGGTCGCAGTT
The DNA here is from genome assembly GCA_964371595.1 of uncultured Bacteroidales bacterium. Lineage (GTDB taxonomy): Bacteria > Bacteroidota > Bacteroidia > Bacteroidales > JAGOPY01 > JAGOPY01. The sequence goes on from CAYJNJ010000136.1 coordinate 951, forward strand.
GCCAGTTTTGTGGTAAGGTTTAATGTCAGTTATTTTTACCTTGTCCCGGTTTGCCTGGTGCCAGTGATCATCCGGGTTTTTTACGACACACGCCTGGCCCTTTTCGTGCACCTGATCACAATTTTCACCACTGGGTTCATTGCGCCTAACAGCTTCCAGTTCGTTTTCATCCAGCTTATTGCAGGCGTCGTGGCTATCATGAGCATTGTAAAGCTGGAGAGGAGGTCACAGTTTTTCTATACCGCTTTCTGGGTTTTTTGTACATACGTTGCCATATATGTCGGGTTGATATTGATGCAGGAAGGCAACCTCAGGGCGGTCAACCTGCCCCAGATCTACCAGATGGCCGGAAATGCAGGCCTGCTCCTGTTTGCCTACCCGCTTATCTATCTTCTTGAGCGGATATTTAACTACATTACCGATGTTACGCTGATTGAACTGGGCAACAGCAACAACAAGCTCCTCCGTGAACTGGCACATAAGGCCCCGGGGACGTTTCAGCATTCAATGCAGGTGGCCAACCTTGCAGAAGAAGCCTGTTATTCGATTGGCGGGAACAGCCTGCTGGTGAGGGTTGGTGCCCTGTATCACGATATCGGCAAGATGGAAGCCCCTTTGTATTTTATCGAGAACCAGGTCACTGGGGTGAATCCCCACGACCAGCTCAGCTATGAAGAAAGCGCCCTGATCATCATCAGGCATGTGACCAGGGGTCTTGAACTGGCTAAAAAGTTTAAGCTGCCTACGGAGATATCCGATTTTATTTCGACCCATCATGGCACCAGGAAAGTTGAATATTTTTATATCAAACAAAAACTGGAAAACCCGGGAACAAATCCTGATGAAAGCACTTTTACTTACCCTGGCCCTGTTCCATTTACCAAAGAAACGGCACTGGTTATGATGGCCGATTCGGTTGAAGCCGCTTCCAGGAGCCTTAACAAACCGGATGATAAAAGCATAGATGAATTGGTGGAACGCATCATAAGCCGGCAATTCGAATCCGACCAGTATTCAGACGCCAGCCTGACCTTCCGTGACATTACGCGGGCAAAAGATATCTTTAAAAAGAGCCTTAAGAACATTTATCACGTAAGGCTGAGTTACCCGGAGGAGCATGTGCCCCCTCCCCATAGTCCCCTCCCCCAAATTGGGGGAGGGGATTTAGGGGTAGGCGCTGAATTTGGAATTATAATAAATTCCTCCCCTCTTGCAATTTCATATCGAAAATTTTTAATTTTGTCGCGGCAGAAGTTGATTCTGCTTTAAATAGAATTTCTTCAGGGCAGGGCGCAATCCCCGACCGGCGGTGAAAGTCCGCGAATCCGCCAGCTGGCGGACCGATCCGGTGTAACTCCGGGACCGACAGTTAAAGTCTGGATGGAAGAAGAATTTCTGTAGATGCTCCTTTTTATACAAAAGGCAGATCTTCATGAATTTATAATTCCCGCCCTGTCGAATAGATCAGGGTTTTTGTTTTTAATAATTATGGGAATTATGAAAAAGATTTTCTTTTTAAGCGTTTTGTTAGTTTTAATGATGAACCTGCCACAATTGGCAATTGGCCAGTCATGGGTTGAAGGGTACGTTTCCGATTCATTGACCGGTGAACGGCTGGCAGGTGTGAATTTATCAGTTTTAGACCTTCCGGATGGAACATCAAGCGGTCCGAACGGTTTTTTCAGCCTCGGTTTAACAAAAGGAAAATACGCCCTTCACCTGAGCAGCATCGGGTATCTTTCAAAACAAATATCAATAGAAATCAAAACAGATGGTGCAACAGATGCAGGGACGATTTACCTGGCACCGGCGACCATCGGGCTGGCAGAAGTTAGCATCATTGCTTCCGAAGCAATAGAGCGCAGGACGCCTGTTTCCGTAACGATGATCCGTTCTGAGGCAATTTCAACCAGGCTGGGCGACAGGCCCTTTCCCGAGATCATGAATGCAGTACCCGGGGTTTATGCCAGTCGCACCGGCGGCGGTAGTGGTGATGCCAGTGTGAATATCAGGGGATTCAAGCAGGAAAATGTAGCCTTATTATTGAATGGTGTCCCCATAAGCAGCGTGGAAAACGGGCTGGTTTACTGGAACAACTGGCTCGGGCTTGGTGAAGCAACCCGCCAGATCCAGGTGCAAAGGGGACAGGGCGCCTCGAAAGTGGCTACCAACTCTATAGGTGGCACGATCAATATTATTACGAAAACCACTGATGTTGAGCCGGGTGGGAGTATGACTTACAATATTACAGATTATGGGAACCAGAAAGCTACCCTGATGTTGTCAAGCGGCAGACTGAAAAACAACATGTCCGTTATGTTCCTTGGTTCACACTTCACCGGACCCGGATATGCTGATGCAACCTACGTCGACGGATGGGCATATTATCTATCTATATCAAAAGAGTTTAATAAGGACCACATGCTCGTTTTTACGGCATTAGGTAACCCTGAACGTCATGGACAGCGGAATTTCAAACTCACACAGGCAGAAGTTGACGAGCATGGTTTGCGCTACAACAAAGACTGGGGCAGCTATAACGGGGAAATCAACAACGCAAGCGAGAATTTCTATCATAAACCCCATATCAGTCTGAACCATTACTGGAACATATCCGAAAAAGGGATGCTTGCCACTTCTTATTATTTATCATTCGGGAATGGCGGGGGAAAATGGACCGAAACATTCGGCTATAATCCCTGGATCTTCAGCTATTACAATCCAAGTGGCCAGATCGACTGGGAGACCATTTATAATAACAATGCGTCTAACGAAAGTTATTACACACTTGCTGACGGTACTGATACAACCGGTTACTCACTGAATATCCAGACCGATTACCTCGCAAGCCATGTGTGGACCGGACTTTTGTCAACATACCACCATGAGTTTAACAGCAATTTGACACTTGTATCGGGTTTCCATGCGAGGATCTTTAAATCCAAACTGCAGCAAAAGGTGCGTGACCAGCTGGGAGGTGAATTCTTTATTGATGATTTTGCCTATGCTGTGGATGGCGTGTCAGGCAGGGAACAGGTGAAGCATGTCGGCGATATTGTTAAAGTGGATAACGGGGCGATGGATAATTTTACGAACCTTTTTGCCCAGCTCGAATACCAGCATGGAAAACTTAACGCTTTTGCAGCCGGCTCCATATCAGGGAACTGGTACCGCCGTGTCGACCGCTATAATTATGTCAGTAATATTTATAGTGAATGGGTGTTTAAACCGGGTTTCGATGTAAAAGCCGGATTGAATTATAACCTCAATGAACAGAATAATATTTTCATCAATGGAGGATATTATTCACGGGCTCCTTATTTTAAATATGTATTCGGTGCTTACACCAATGTGCCGACACAGGATCTTGAGAATGAAAAAACATTAACTGCGGAGATTGGCTATGGCCTGAACCTTAAGCATACCCGTCTCAGGATGAGTGCTTACTATACAAGCTGGAAGGATAAATCGGTGCTGACAAACGAATACAACCAATTTGAAGATCCTTCGATGATCCGTGGGCTTGACGCACTTCATATGGGTGCCGAAGCCGAATTAAACCAGCAAATTACCCGGTGGCTGAAGGCGGGCGGAAGCTTATCCTTCGGGAACTGGCAATGGAAGAACGACGTCACAGCCTTTATTTTTAACGATGACCAGGCTGTTGTTGATACGATCAATGTTTATGCCGATGGTTTATATGTTGGCGATGCCCCACAGACCCAGGTAAGCATTTTTGCCGAAGCCAGGATACTCAGGACTTTGGAAATCTCAGCAACCTGGATGTATTACGACAGGTATTATGCCGATTTCAGCCCAACAACGCGAACCGATCCGAATGACCGCAGCCAGTCGTACAGGATCCCATCCTATCAAACTGTCGACCTGCACGTGGGATGCCCATTTAAAATTGGCAATTTCCAAACCAGGGCCGACCTCGGTTGCCTTAACGCACTAAATGACAAATACATTATTCGCGGTCAGGATGGTTATTCCCATACCATCAATGATTTTAGCGGATTCTGGGGATTCGGAAGGACATTTTACCTGACTTTTAAGCTGGGATTTTAACCTATCTGTTTGATAATCAGATTGTAAGAATTGTTAACAAAAATTAACAATTCATATCTCTGATTACCAATTTATTAGCTCATTTTATCATTGTTATCCACCGCTTTTGTTAACATATTTTTAACAAGAGCGGTTTGATCTTTCCATATTTTCGTTTGCTTGAAACCAATTCAAAATAAACAATAAACTATGAAACACATCTACAAATTTTTCATGATGGCAGCCTTCTGTCTGATCGCTGCCGGTGTATTTGCCCAGGGTACTACAACCGCGGGCATTAATGGTAAAATCACCGATAAAAGCGGGGCCCCGCTCACCGGTGCAACAGTACTGGCAGTAGAAACTGCTACCGGTGCCCAGTATGGGACGATCAGTGATGATGAAGGCTTATTTCGCTTGCCGAATATGAATCCCGGCGGGCCTTACAAATTTTCTATCACCTTTGTCGGGTTCCAGAATTACAACCAAACTGATGTTTTCCTTAACCTCGGCCAGACCTTAAAGATCGATGTGAAACTGATGGATGCCAGTACGACGTTGAAAGATGTTGAAATTATCGGTGTCCAGAATGATGTTTTCGATGGCAACCGGACCGGTACGCAGACCAATATCAGTACCGAAAGCATGAGCAGGATGCCTTCTATCGGCAGGAATATCAGTGATTTCACCCGGCTGACACCTCAGGCCAAGGTTACTACCAACGGCGGACTTGAAGTTGGGGGTATGAACAACCGTTACAATGCGATCTTTATCGATGGTGCTGTAAACAATGATGTTTACGGCCTTGCCGAATCCGGCACAAACGGCGGCCAGACAGGGATCTCCCCTTTCAGCATGGATATCATCGACCAGTTTACTATTTCCATTGCCCCTTACGATATCAAGCAGGGTGGTTTTGCAGGTGCCGGCATCAATGCCGTGACACGCAGGGGGACCAATGAATTCCAGGGTTCGGCCTACTATTACATGAGGAATGAAGGCATTGCCGGGAAAACACCAACCGATATCGAAGATGCCGAAAGGGAAAAACTGACGGATTTCAGTTCTAACACTTACGGGTTCAGGCTTGGTGGCCCGATCATCAAGGATAAGCTTTTCTTCTTCGCCAATGCAGAGATCCAGCAGGATGAAACCCCTCAACCTTTTGAATTTGAAACATATGGCGGTGACCTTACCGCAGAAGACCTCGACGGGCTGACCAATTTTGTTAAAAACACCTATGGTTATGATCCGGGATCCTATACCGGTGGCATCCGTACCCTTGACGGCTTGAAACTTTTTGCCCGTATCGACTGGAATATCAGTAAGAAGCATAAGCTGACATTACGCCACCAATACACAAATGCCGAACAGGTAACCCCTGGCGCACCCACTTCCTCAAACATTTATTTCTCAAATGCAGGTATTGCTTTTCCTTCCAGGACCAATTCAACTGCACTTGAAATTAAGAGCATTTTCAGCAATAAATACTCCAATGACCTGATACTTGGCCTGACCTTCGTCCGTGACGACCGCGACCCGATGAGCTCTAATTTCCCGTATGTCAGGATCAAAGATGGAACAAAGAACATTTATTTCGGAAGTGAAGAATTCTCGACAGCTAACTATCTCGGACAGGATATCATCACCCTTACCGATAATTTCGAGATTTACAAAGGCAAGCATACCTTCACGATCGGCACGCATAACGAGTTCTACAGCATGTACAACCTGTTTATTCGCCAGAATTTCGGCTCCTACCAGTTCGATAACCTCGATGCTTTTCTGAATGGTGCTCCCGCTTACCAGTATGATAGAACTTTCTCCCTTATGGATGATGTCACAGGAGATGGCTCTGCAGCGGCAGCCGACTTCAATGCTATGCAAATCGGTGTTTACGGCCAGTGGGAATATGAGTGGAGTGATAAATTCAACACCACCCTGGGTGTGCGTCTAGATGTCCCGATGTTCCTTGACCAGTCGCCAGAGAACGTTGACTTCAATGAGAATATGATACCGTTGATCGAAGCAGCAGGCCATGACCTGGAAGGCGCAAAGACAGGACAGATGCCATCCCCGAAGCTGATGGTTTCACCCCGTTTCGGATTTAACTGGGATGTCACCGGCGAAAAGACAACGCAGGTCCGTGGCGGTATCGGTATTTTCACCAGCCGTATCCCCTTTGTATGGCCAGGCGGTTCGTACACCAACAACGGTGTTACCACCGGCGGTATGCGCGTTCTTCTTGACACAGCCAACATCGACGACAGGTTGTATTTCAACCCCGAGTGGGATAACCAGCCAACTGTAGATGCTGTACCTTCAGGCCAGGTTGACCTGTTCTCAAAAGAATTCAAATTCCCGCAAGTACTCCGCGGCAGCCTTGCTGTCGACCAGAAACTCCCATGGGGCATTGTCGGAACAGCAGAATTTGTCTTCACAAAAAATCTTAACAACGTATTATATTATAACTACCGCTATGTCCAATCTGACACTTTAACCGGGACCGGTGACAACAGGCCAACCTACTCAAAAATTGATATTAATGGCGCCAAATACACCGACTTTATCTTCGGAACCAACACCAACGAAGGTTATTCCTACAACTTCACCGTCCAGGCTAAGAAGGAAGATTATTTCGGGTTTTCGGCAATGTTAGCTTACACTTACGGACATACAATGTCGATGAACGATGGGATTTCATCACAGAACTCATCGCAGTGGCGCGTCCCTAACGTGAGAGGTAAGAATGACCTCGACCTGGCAATTTCTGATTTCGACCTGGGATCAAGGGTACTGGCTTTCCTGTCGTATAAAGTCGAATATGCTAAATTCATGGCCACGACCGTTGGCATTTATTACAATGGCCAGTCAGGCCCCCGGTATGCATACGGATATGCCGATGGCAGCACCAAGTTCCTGGGTGAAGACAACCAGAGCCTTGAACTTATGTATGTTCCTGAGAATGAAAGCGACATCTTCCTGATCGACAAAACCAATGCTGACGGTTCAACCTTAACTGCAGCGCAACAATGGGCCGATCTTGATGCTTTCATTGAAGGCGACGAATACCTGAGCACCCGCCGCGGTGAATATGCTGAAAGAAACGGATCCAGGGCGCCTTTCTCCAATATCATCGACCTGCATTTTGCACAGGATTTCTATATCGATGTGAATGGAAAGAGGAACACCCTCCAGTTTACTTTCGATATCTTCAACTTTACCAATATGCTGAACAGCGAATGGGGCAGGATGTATTATGTCTCAGGATATTATAATGTTTATCCACTGGTTAAGTTTGAAGGTTTCCAGGAAGATGGCACAACCCCGCAATTCTCGTTCACAAAACCTAAGGGCGATAATATCTGGAGCATTGATGATGCTGGTCTCCAGAGCTCAAGGT
>CAYJNJ010000137.1:0-7957 GCA_964371595.1 uncultured Bacteroidales bacterium
GGATAAAGTAACCCTGTTATCACAGTAAATCGGGGATTTGATGCCGGAGGTCCATGTAAACGGATCGTGAGGGCTCAATTTGACTGCCTTGATCTGGAGTAACGACCTTGCAGTAGTCCTGGCAATTTCTTCATTGAAAATCATAGGACAAAAATAAAAAGTTTAATTCAATTGGTTTGATTTGTTTATAACTTCATAAGCCGTGCTATTATTTCCCTTCACAGCAAAATAAATTATCTTTGCTTAAAAACCATAAGAATGGAACGCATTGCAGTATTCCCGGGTTCATTCGACCCAATCACCAAAGGGCATGAATCTATCATTCTCAGAGCGGTCCCGCTTTTCGACCAAATCATCGTGGCTATTGGTGAAAATGTGGAAAAGAAAAGCTTTTTCTCCCTTGAGCAGAGAATCGGGTGGATCAAGGCTGTTTTTGCCGGGGAGCCCGCTATTACTGTTGTTTCCTACAGGGGACTTACAGTGGATCTGTGTAAGAAGATGAATGCCAGGTTCCTGCTTCGGGGTCTCAGGACCTCTGCCGATTTTGAATTCGAAAGGAGTATCGGCCAGATCAATAAAAACCTCGATCCATCCATTGAAACGGTTTTCCTTCTGACCACCCCTGAATTCACCGCGCTTAATTCATCCATAGTCCGCGATATCCTCAGGAATGGAGGCGATCCTTCGCAGTTTGTGCCCGATGCCGTTAAGTTCTGACCAGCTTATCTTTTTCTATATATCAATTTCAGGGAATAAAATCATGGTTTCCGACGTTAGGGATAAAATTCTTGGAATGAAACAACTGCCTTCGATCCTGGCCATTTTTTTCTTATTATTCTTTTCAATCTCCTCGTTGGCTTCTGATACCACTTCGATCAGCGGAAGGGTGATCAATGGCAAAGGGTACACCATAAGGCTTATGACCTATAACGACCAGGTATCCTATAGCAGGGTGACATTAAAAAGTGATACAATAGGAGAGGATGAAATGTTTTCTTTCTCTGTAGATATCAATTCAACAAAATATTGCTGGCTTGACCTGGAATTTCAACCCGCCGAAATATTCATCCAACCTGGTCAGAGCTATAATCTTGAAATCGAATTAAAGGACCTGGCCCTGACCAATTCTTATTACAGCCGTTCCGGGCTTCCAGTAAAAATTATTAAAGATGATGATGATCACCTGAATCTGTCTATACAGGATTTCAACCAGTTATATAATGATTTCATGCTGAATTATGCTGAAAGCGCTCAATCACGGAATTCAAAACCGGCATATGATAACTTTATAAAAGCCATTGAACTTCGCTTTCAGAATAATCATCATCCCTTTTTCAGGGATTATATTAATTATAAAACGGCTTCTATGCAGCTATTCATGAGGCTGAAAAGCAGGGACAACATCGGACTTGAATATATCACCGGGAAACCCGTGCTTTATGATAACCCGGAATACATGGACTTTTTTCATCTTTACTTTGAAAAATATTTCATCACAGGAGGTAAGTACATTACATTTAATAAGACGTATGACCTTGTAAATGGTGATGCCTCATTTCATGAAATAGCTGATTCCCTCCTTGCCGACCCGGTCCTTAAAGATCTTGAAGTAAGGGAACTGCTTATCCTGGATGGATTTAAAGACCTTTACAATATTTCAGGATTTAAGCGGAGCAGGATAATTGCATTGATCAGTGAAATGTCGGCCAACGGGAGTACTCCTGATAGCAGGTGGCTGGCAGGTGATCTGCTGGCAAGGCTGAAACGCTTGCAGCCTGGTAGCCAGGCCCCGGATTTTTCGTTGCAGGCGGTTAATTCAGGGAAATCATACAGCCTCAGCGATTTTAGTGGTAAATTACTTTACCTGGCCTTCTTTGATTCCGGAAACCCTGCCAGCCAGTCGGAACTTGGGCTGACCGCAGATTTTTATGAAGAATATAAAGATAAGGTCGAATTTGTGGCGGTTTCAGTAGATAAAGACCTTCTTCAACTCAAGGAATACATCGCCAGGGCAGGGCTCCCATGGCTTATTTTGCATTACAATGGAAATCTTGGCTTGCTGGAAGATTTTGATGCAAATACTTTTCCCCACTTCATTCTCATCAATGGAAAGGGCCAGATCGTCCGGTGCCCGGCCCCAAGTCCCAGTGAAAACATCCAGAAGCTTTTCAATTCATTTTAACGTTGGCATTGCCAGCTGAAAGTCAAATTAAGTTAAATTTGCGGGTAAATCGATAATTTCCTTTCCTGCCAATGTGTCATGATTCAAAAACCAGGTAAATAGGAACAGTTATTGAGCCCAAACGGCAAATTATTTTTTATGAAACTATTGCAGAAAATATTCGGAGACAAATCAACCCGGGATATAAAAGAGATCAATCCGATCCTGATAAAGATCAAGGAGGCTTATGAGCCGATCTCAAAGCTTAGCAATGATGATTTGCGGGCAAAGACCTTAGAATTCAGACAGAGAATAGCTGAAGCGATTTCCGGCGAAATGAGCGAAATAGAAGCAATCAAACTTCAGATAGAATCGGAAGAGGATATCAACGAGCGTGAAAAACTTTGGGAGCTGGTGGATAAACATGAGAAAGAAGCCTATAATATTACACAGGACGTTTTAAATAACATCCTGCCGGAGGCTTTCAGCGTGATGAAAGAAACTGCAAAGCGTTTCAAGGATAATCCCGAAGTAGTGGTCACGGCGACGGATATGGACATTGAACTTGCCGGGAAGAAAGAAAATATTAAGATTGTTGGCGACAAAGCCCATTATAAAAACCAATGGCAGGCTGGCGGCAACACAATTACCTGGGACATGGCCCATTACGATGTTCAGCTCATCGGTGGGATGGTACTGCACCAGGGTAAAATCTCGGAAATGGGTACCGGTGAAGGGAAAACACTTGTCGCTACCCTTCCGGTTTACCTAAATGCCCTCCCCGGAAAAGGGGTGCATATAGTGACTGTCAATGATTACCTTGCAAAGCGTGACTCCGAATGGATGGGGGTTCTCTATGAATTTCACGGGTTGAAAGTTGATTGCATCGACAAGCATCAGCCAAATTCTACCCCACGGCGTAATGCCTACCTGGCCGACATTACTTTCGGCACCAACAACGAATTCGGTTTTGATTACCTGAGGGATAACATGACCGGGAATCCTGATGAACTGGTCCAGCGCGGACATAATTATGCCATCGTTGATGAAGTAGACTCGGTTTTGATCGATGATGCACGTACCCCGCTTATTATTTCAGGTCCCACTCCCCAGGGCGATAAGCAGGAATTCGAAAACTACAAGCCCCAGATTGAAAGATTATACTCTGCCCAGCGGACACTGGTCACAAAAATCCTTGCCGAAGCTAAAAAACTACTGGTCGATAATGCCCCGCCGGAAGATGAGAAAAAAGGCGGCGAGCTGATATTCCGTGCCTATCGCGGCCTGCCTAAGAACAGCGCCCTGATCAAATTCCTGAGCGAGCCCGGCAATAAGGCCCTCATGCTGAAAACGGAGAATTTTTACCTGCAGGAACAGGCGAAAAATATGCACCTTATCGATGATGAATTATTTTTCGTGATCGATGAAAAACACAATTCTATCGATATTACTGAAAAAGGCATCGACCTGCTCACAGAATATACCGGTGATGCTAACTTTTACCTGCTTCCCGATATCGGTTCAGGATTGGTAGAAATCGAAAAGAGCTCCCTGAAGGACAGCGAAAAGATTGAGAAAAAAGAGGAGATAATGCAGGAGTTTTCCATTAAGTCGGAGCGCGTGCACACGGTAAACCAGCTGCTTAAAGCCTATTCATTATTCGAGAAAGATGTCGAATACGTGATCATGGACAATAAGATCAAGATTGTCGATGAGCAGACCGGTCGTATCATGGAGGGAAGGCGTTATTCAGATGGTTTGCACCAGGCCCTTGAAGCCAAGGAAAACGTGAAAGTGGAAGCTGCGACCCAGACCTATGCCACCATCACCCTTCAGAACTATTTCAGGATGTATTCAAAGCTGTCGGGGATGACCGGTACAGCCGAGACAGAAGCCGGTGAGCTCTGGGATATTTACAAGCTTGATGTTGTGGTAATACCGACAAACCGGCCCGTTGTCAGGAACGACTGGGAAGACCTTGTGTATAAGACAAAAAGGGAGAAATTTAATGCCGTTATCCAGGAAATAGAGAGCCTTGTCAATAAAGGCAGGCCTGTCCTGGTAGGAACAACCTCGGTAGAAACATCGGAGCTTTTAAGCCGGATGCTCACCAGGGTCAAGATCAGGCATAACGTGCTGAATGCCAAATTACATCAGAGGGAAGCCGAAATCGTGTCCGAAGCCGGTAAAGCCGGCACGGTAACAATTGCCACCAATATGGCAGGCCGTGGTACCGACATCAAACTCGGGCCCGGCGTGAAGGAGGCCGGTGGCCTTGCTATTATCGGGACAGAGCGGCATGAATCCCGCCGGGTCGACCGCCAGTTGCGGGGCAGGGCCGGCCGCCAGGGTGACCCGGGCTCATCTCAGTTCTTTGTGGCACTGGAAGACGACCTGATGCGAATGTTCGGATCAGACCGTATTGCCAAGATCATGGACCGCCTCGGAGTGAAAGAAGGCGAGGTGATCCAGCATTCGATGATCACTAAGTCCATTGAACGGGCACAGAAAAAAGTCGAGGAGAACAATTTCGGCATCCGGAAGCGACTGTTGCAGTACGACGATGTTATGAATTCCCAGAGAGAAGTTATTTACAAAAAGCGCCGCCATGCTTTATTCGGCGACCGGCTCGCAGTGGATATCTCAAATATGGTATACGACGTCGGGGAGCAAATGATCAATCAGTACCAGGATGAGAAGGATTTTGACGGTTTCAGGATGGAGGTGCTTAAAAACATGTCGATTGAATCGCCTTTCACATCCGATGAATTTTTCTCTTTGAAATCTTCCGAAATGGCCGACAGGCTTTATGATGCCGCATACGACCATTACAGGGATAAATCGAAGAGGATCGCCGAACTGGCTTATCCTGTCATAAAAGATGTTTACGAAAACCAGCCCCAGTTTGAAAATATCGCGATTCCGATCACCGACGGTATTAAGACGATGAATGTGGTGGCCAACCTGAAAAAATCATACGAAAGCGGTGGCAAAGAAGTGATCCTTTCGATTGAAAAAGGGATCACGCTTGCCATGATCGATGATGCCTGGAAGGAACACCTGCGTGAGATGGATGAACTGAAGCAATCGGTACAAAATGCCACTTACGAGCAGAAGGACCCATTGCTGATCTATAAATTTGAAGCCTTTGAATTATTTAAAAAGATGATCGGGAATATCAATGAAGAGATCACTTCTTTCCTTATCAGGGGGAAATTGCCTTTACAAGATGCCTCCTCCGTCAGGGAAGCCAGGGCACCCCGGGGTATTGACCGGACACGCGTAAGGGAAGAAAGAAGGGACCTTCTGGCTCAATCACACAGCGAAACACAGGCTAACAGGCCTCATGAGCCGCAAAGGCGTGATATACCCAAGATTGGAAGAAATGATAAGGTTAAAGTCCAATACGCCGACGGCCGGATACTGGTCGCCAAATTCAAGGCGATTGAGCATGATATAAACCGTGGCAACTGCCATATCATTCCATAACGACATAACTTTACTGAAAAATTCCATCATGAAATATAACAGAGTCCTTCTCAAGCTCAGCGGTGAATCCCTTATGGGAAAAGAAACCCACGGAATTGATCCGGCCAGGTTACAGGAATATGCCCATGAAATTGCGGATGTATGTCAAAAAGGTGTACAGGTAGCGGTTGTTATAGGCGGAGGTAATATTTTCAGGGGATTGAAGGGAAGCCAGAAAGGATTTGACCGGCAAACCGGCGATTATATGGGTATGCTGGCAACGGTTATCAATAGCCTGGCGTTGCAGAATGAACTGGAAAGGGCCGGGATTAAAGTTAAGCTGATGTCGGGCCTGCAAATAGAAGGCCTTGCTGAGAAGGCCAATGGACTGGCAGCTATTCGATATCTCAATTCAGGTTACCTGGTTATTTTCAGCGGGGGAACCGGCAATCCGTATTTTACCACAGATACAGCTTCAGCTTTAAGGGCTGTGGAAATTGCTGCAGATGCCGTCCTGAAAGGTACGCGTGTTGATGGGGTTTATGATGATGACCCGGAAAAAAATCCTTCCGCAAAAAAATACCATCACCTGACTTTCAGGGAAGCCTATGAAAAAGGGTTGAAAATAATGGATATGACGGCATTTACCCTTTGCGAAGAAAATGACGTCCCCATCGTTGTTTTTAATATGAACGAGCCGGGAAACCTGGTTAAACTGATTGAGGGGCAGGATCTTGGGACGATTGTTTCAAGGAGCTAGCCCCGCAAGCCACAAGCCGCAAGCTTAACTCTTATTTACAAGAATCTAGATTCCAGATTTTAGAGTATCTGCATCACCTCATGCCATGAATGCACCTCATGGTCAAGTTTATGGTCATGGTCCTGTTTATCCGGGTTAAAAAACAGGGTCGCCATTCCAATCCCGCTAGCACCGGCCATATCAACCTCAAGGTCATCACCAATCATCAGGCTGTTACCAGGAAGGGCACCCGCCTTTTTCATCGCAAGCTCAAAAATCCGGTTTTCAGGCTTCTTTACGCCGGCTTCTTCCGAGGTTGTAACGGTCGTAAAATATTTCCTGAGGCCACAAACATCCAGCTTCTGATGCTGTAGCTCTTCAAACCCATTGGTAATTATATGAAGGGAATACCTGTTTTTAAGATAAGATAATGCTTCATGAGAATATGGAAAAAGGATGGTTTTCTGGGGGCTGAGTGTTACGTAATCTTCGGCAATATGCGTGGCAAGAATAAGGTCATCAATGCCAAATTCCAGAAGGGTTAATTCGAATCGCCTGATATTGAGCACTTCTTTTTTAATCTTGTTTTCCCTGTAAAGGGCCCAAAGCATATCGTTAATCTTTGTATACACCAGTGTAAATACGTCAACGTCACTAATGCCAAATGATTCAAGCTTATATTTATCAAAGATCTCCTTGAAAGTCGCTTTTGAATTGCTTTCAAAATCCCAGATGGTTTTATCCAGGTCGATGAAAAGATGTTGGTATGCCTTGGTATTCATCAAACAAAAATATTTAAAAAAAGCTTGACTTTGTATAAATAAAAGTAGTATTATTGCAATATCAAATTAATATCATAATGAATACTAAAATGGAAAAAGAAAGTAACTTCTCACCGAAAAATGGCTATTTATTCATTGCCATTATTTTCATTCTCATCGGAGCTATTGTAGCTTCGGCGTTTGTTCTGGATAAAGGCTGGATATTTGCCTTCCTGGTGCTACCCTTCTTCATCCTGCCGGGTTTCATGGTGGTCAACCCAAATGAATCGATGGTCCTGATTTTATTTGGGGATTATATTGGAACGATCAAGATCAATGGCTTCTTCTGGGCTAATCCTTTTTATACCAAGAAGAAGATTTCGCTCCGTGCAAGGAACCTTGACAGCGAGCCGATCAAAGTGAATGATAAAGTTGGCAATCCGATCATGATAGGTATCGTCCTGGTCTGGAAAGTTGAAGATACTTTTAAGGCTGCTTTTGAGGTGGATGACTATATTCACTTCGTGGAGATCCAGAGCGAATCGGCAATTCGTAAGCTTGCCGGGCATTATCCCTACGATAATTTTGACGATGAGCAGGCTGAGATATCATTGCGCGCCGGCGGCGAGGAGGTGAATCATGTTCTTGAAACCGAACTCAGGGAGCGGTTAGCGATAGCTGGGATCCATATAATCGAAGCAAGGATCAGCTACCTGGCTTATTCGGCGGAAATTGCAGGGGCCATGCTACGCCGCCAGCAGGCGACAGCAATTGTTGCAGCAAGGGCCAAAATAGTCGAAGGTGCGGTCAGCATGGTGGAGATGGCCC
>CAYJNJ010000138.1:0-7625 GCA_964371595.1 uncultured Bacteroidales bacterium
CTTCACCACTCCACCACCCCACCACTCCACCACTAATCACTAACCAATGAATAAGCCGCCATCTTCACTTCTCGCAACCCCCCGCGGTGGAAGCTATCTTCTGCCCTTCCTGCTGGTTACCAGTTTATTCTTTCTCTGGGGTTTTGCCCATAGCATCCTCGACGTGCTGAACAAGCATTTTCAGGAAATCCTGGGAGTGTCGAAGGCGCAATCGGGATTGGTGCAGGCTGCCGTTTACGGCGGGTACTTCATCATGGCAATACCTGCCGGGCTGTTCATGAAAAGGTTCGGGTATAAAAAAGGGATACTGCTGGGCCTGCTGCTATACGCCGGTGGGGCTTTCCTTTTCTGGCCGGCCGTACAGGTCCAGGCGTTCTGGGCTTTCCTGGCCGCCCTCTTCGTCATCGCCCTTGGCCTTACCTGCCTGGAAACCGCAGCTAACCCTTATGCCACCGTGCTCGGCCCCCCGGAACGCTCGGCCCAGCGCCTCAACCTTTCACAATCGTTCAACGGACTGGGCTGGGTAATTGGTCCTATTGCAGGGAGCCTGATCCTCTTCGCCACCACTTCCGGGGAAAATAAATTTGCATCGCTGGCCATCCCTTACATGGGTATCGGGATAGTGGTGCTGCTGGTCGCCTTCCTGTTCTTTATAACAAAGCTCCCTGATATTGATGAGGCGGTATTGAAAGATAGAAGTGGTGAAAGTGGTGGAAGTGGTGAAAAGCCGCTGTTCAGGCATCCGCACTTTGTCTTCGCCGTGGTAGCCCAGTTTTTCTATGTTGCGGCACAGACGGGGATCAACTCCTTCTTTATAAACTATGTGACCGATATTTTCCACCAGTCAGCTTCCGTTCAATTTACCGGGGGCCAACTGCTGCACCGGCTTACAGACCTTGTCGGAAGGCTTAATCCCGGGATCACGGAATACGAAAAGCTGCTGAACACAACTGCCGGGCTGATGCTATCGTTCAGCTTCGGGCTGTTCATGGCCGGCAGGTTCCTGGGCAGCCTGCTGCTTACCTGGATCAAGCCTTCCCGCCTGCTGCTGGTCTATTCGGTACTTTGCATGCTCCTTACAGGGCTCGTCATCTCCGGCGCCGGCATGGCCGGTATCGTTTCCCTGAGCCTGATCTATCTTTTTATGTCGGTGATGTTCCCAACCATATTTGCACTGGGGCTCAAATCGCTCGGAAGCCATACCAGGCGCGCTTCTTCGTTTATAGTCATGGCTATCGTAGGTGGCGCAATATTTACCCCGCTCATGGGATTGATAGCCGATCACAGCTCGATGAAAACAGGATTCTTCGTTCCCCTGTTCTGCTTTGCTGTCGTTTTCCTTTTCGCCTGGAAAGGCTACAGGATGAGGACAGTGGGATCCTTTAAGGAATAATAGCGATCAGCCTTTTTATCAAATTGAGAATTTTATTCCCGAAATTATAATAATTGCATGCTGGTCGTTAGAATGGCGATTTAACTGTAATCCCATCTCCGGTAAGACTTTTGGCAGGAATTGATGCAAAAAGTCAGTTAATTTTTTTTTCGGAATCATATTTGTTTTGTTCCTGAAAAAAAACTTGATGCCATGAAAAAGATTCAAATATATTTTGTCACAGCAGCATTCATCACAGCAGGTCTGTTAACTTCCTGCAAAAAAGATGAAAGTTCTTCAATCGGTTTTAAAATGAAAGCCGTGGATAACGGAACATCATTTCAGAAAAGTTCCGCTAATTCAGCCCTTCTCCCTATAGAATGGGATACCGCCACGATTGTTGTTTCAAAAGTTAGCTTTGAAGCAGAGTTTGAAAACAAGGTAAGTGATTCAGGCTGGCATGAATCCTACGAAGTAGAATACAAATGGCAGGGACGCCAGCGCATCGATCTTTTAGCCGATGCGAATGTTTTTGCAACGATCGACCTTCCTCCCGGTGTTTATGACGAAATTGAGCTAAAAGTCAAGTCAGAAGAATTGGTTTCTCCTGAACCGAACTTTTACCTTTCAGGCCTTTATTTGGCAGGA
Organism: uncultured Bacteroidales bacterium; assembly: GCA_964371595.1. GTDB lineage: Bacteria > Bacteroidota > Bacteroidia > Bacteroidales > JAGOPY01 > JAGOPY01. Next base: position 2,021 of record CAYJNJ010000138.1, read on the forward strand.
ACGGGAAATGTCCGGGTTACTTTTATTGTCCATGATGATTTTGAAATGAAACAAGAGGTGGAAGATTGGGTAATCACAGTGGAAAATGGGACACTCTACGATAGTATGCTTGAAATTTCATTACAGTTGCTTTTCAGTGGTATCGGATTAATTGACCTGGAGAATGCAATTGTTACCGATGGTCGTATCCTGATTTCTGCATCCAATAACATAGCACTTTACAATAAGATTCTCGAAAATCTTAAAACAAATATGAACTGTGATCATGACGGGAATGAGGATGACGATTGACCGCTAACCGCTGAATAATAAGCCTTTGCCCTGTTGCGTAGGTTGTAATTTGACCTCATCACCTCCCCGTAAGCCCCTGTGGAACGGATGGCGATGAGGTCGCCCCGCCGGGTCTCAGGCAGTTCATAGCTTTTGCCGAAACAATCGCTGGATTCACAGATCGGGCCTACAACATCGTATTTCTTCAGTAATAAAGGATCCCCGGGAGTGAGGTTCTCAATTTTATGAAAAGCCTGGTAAAGCGCCGGACGGATCAGTTCCGTCATCCCTGCATCGAGGATCATAAAATCAGTACTGATGCCCTTTTTAATAAAAAGGACCCTGCTGATAAGGCTTCCGCACTGGCCCGTGACTACGCGGCCCGGTTCAAAATGCACGGTTTGTCCTGGCAGAGGCTCAAGAAAATCCGTAAATATGTTGAAAAATTGCTCAAAATCAGGAACCGGGTTTTTATCAGGCTGATGGTAATCAATTCCCAATCCCCCTCCCAGGTTCAGATGTGGCAGGCGGAGATGATGAGCATGTAATTTTTGCTGTATGGAATTGACTTTTAAGCACAGGGATTTGAATACCGATAAGTCGGTGATCTGCGACCCGAGGTGAAAATGCAGGCCAACCAGTTCTATGGCGGGTAACCCGCTGAATTTCTTCAGCAGCCCGTTAAGTTCCCATAAATTGATCCCGAATTTATTCTCTTCCAGCCCGGTGGTAATGTAATGATGCGTATTCGGGTTCACATTGGGGTTGATCCGAAGGGCGATGCGGGCAGTTTTCCCGGTGTTTGCCGCCATAGCGCTTATGACTTCAATCTCCTGCAATGATTCGGAGTTGAAAGCAAATATTTCCCGGTCAAGTGCATACTGTATCTCCCGGTCCGATTTCCCGACGCCTGCAAAGACAATCTTCGATGCCGGGAAACCGCTTTCCAGCGCGGCTTTTATCTCATTCCCGCTCACACAGTCCGCCCCGAAACCATAATCTGAAATCATTTTAAGTATCTCAGGATTGGCATTGGCCTTGACTGCATAATGCATCTCGTATCCCGTCCTGGCGGAAGCCGATTTTAATGCCATTAGCGTCGCTGAAAGTAATTCCAGGTCGTAGTAATAAAACGGGGTTTCCATTTCCCTGAATGCAGATATGATGGCTTTGCTGAACATCTTTATTAAAATAATCCTTTATTAAGATGATTCAGTGCCTGGGCCTTAAATTCCGTTTTCACCAGGATGGAAATATTATTCCTGCTGCCCCCGTAAGAGATCATGCGTACCGGGATATCCCTGATGCTTTCAAAAATCTTCGAAGCCAGGCCCCTGATATCGGGTGTAAGGCTGCCTACGATGCAAACGATGCTCATCCCTTCTTCCACATCGACTTTCCCGAATTCTTTCAGTTCATTCAAAATCTTCTCCAGGGATATTTTATCATCGATAGTCAGGGAAACCGCAACTTCGGAGGTTGTGATCATATCGATCGGGGTGCGGTACCTTTCAAAGACTTCAAAAACCGCCCTAAGGAAACCAAAAGCCAGGAGCATCCTGTCGGAATGGATATTGATCACCGTTATGCCATCCTTGGCTGCAATGGCCCTGATAGCGGGCGATGCAGGCACTGCGGATGTAATAACTGTCCCTTTTGAACCGGGGTTCATGGAATTGAGCAGCCTGACAGGGATATTCTTTTTCCTGGCAGGCAGGATACAGGTAGGATGAAGGATCTTGGCGCCGAAATAGGCTAACTCCGCGGCTTCGTCGTAACTCAGCTCATCAATGGGAAAGGTGTCTTCCACGAATCGCGGGTCGTTGTTTCGCATGCCGTCAATATCGGTCCAGATCTGGATCTCTTCGGCATTGGCCGCAGTTCCTATCAGTGTGGCCGTATAATCGCTCCCTCCCCTTTTCAGGTTATCGATCTCACCGAAAGCATTACGGCAGATGTAACCCTGTGTGATACAGATATCTGCATTATGATGCCGTTTAAGCTCAGCGGTAAGGTTTTGTGAGATATAATCCTGGTCCGGTTCGCCATCCTCATCGATGCGCATGAAGTTCAAGGCTGGCAAGAGGGCTGATTTCAGTCGCTGTTCCCTGCAGAGGAGGTGAAATATAGCCGTCGACAAAAGTTCACCCTGGGCCAGGACTTCCTTCTCTTCCAGGGTGGTGAACATGTCAAGGGTAAAGGACTTCAGAAAATCAAAATGGTTCTGGACCAGGTCTTCAGCCTCATTTTGTAAATCCTCCGGAAAATTAAGATCTGAAATGACCTTTGTATAGGTGTTTTGAAGCCTGCCGATCAGAGCAGAGGCTTCATCCTTGTCCTGTCTGAGCAGCGCTTCCGATATTTGCACCAGGGCATTGGTGGTTCCGCTCATTGCCGAAAGGACTACGATAATATCCTTTTTATCTTTTATGATATCGAGGATGTTTCTCATTCTTCCGGCTGTACCGACCGAGGTTCCGCCGAATTTCAATACTATCATTTTGCCTTGAGAATTAAATGCAAAAGTACAGGATTTTTTCGGCGACTCAGGAAGGGCTCCCTGGTCAGCGCAATTTGTAGCCGGTTGTTATTCGGTGAATTTCCCCCTGTCGGCATCCCATTTGACATAGCGTGCCAGGGGATTAGCCGAAATGAATTTGAGGTATTTCTCCGCCATTTGAGGATTGATACTTAAATAAGTCTCGAATACTGACCTCTTACCGGGATGGCTGCTTATTACGATCAGGGCCTTCTGCTCCTTTTTTGATAATTTCATATTAAGTTTCCATTCCTGTGCCAGGCTTTCTGATATGGCCTTCTTAGCTTTACCTCTGTTAAAGATAGTTTCCATGTAGCTGATATTTAAAAGTCCTAAAATAAGTTGTTAATTCTTCGCCAAACTTACACCTTTTCATTTACCAAATAAAAATATTTTCCACCGGATGGGAAATACTTCCGGTTGTCCGGGAAAATTGCTTCCCTGAACCAGGTTACCAGTTTCAGAAAGATTAATCCGGAACGAATGAAAAGGTTTTATTTAACCAGGGTATTTTTTCGTTATTGTCTAATCTTTTAATAATTTATTTAAACATTTTTTAATCTACCTTGTTTATGATCCTGTAACTACCTATAATGTGGTTTTGAACTTTAAAATTTTTGTTTCAAACAATTAACTAATTATTAAACTTTATTAACATGAGAACTCTAGTTTTATCTATTCTGATGATTGCTTTTTCGGCAATTTCGCTGAATGCACAGAAGTATACCGCCGATGTAAAAAAATCCAGCCTGGCCTGGCACGGAAAAAAAGTCACCGGGGAGCATTTTGGAAATATCAACCTGAAATCCGGTAACCTGGAAGTTACCAATGACCAGATAGCGAAAGGAATATTTATCATTGATATGACAAGCATCACCAATTCCGATCTGACAGATGCTACGTACAATACAAAGCTTGTCAACCACCTGAAATCCGATGATTTTTTTGGTGTGGCAAATCATCCCGAAGCAGTGCTCGAGATTGTGAAAGCTGGCAAATTTGTCAATAACGAAGCAACAGTGGAAGCAAATCTCACCATTAAAAAAATCACCCATCCCATTACCTTCAAAGCTAAAAGGGATGGAAAGACCTATACCGCAGATCTTGTTGTCGACCGCGCCAAATATGATGTCAGGTACGGTTCCGGTTCGTTCTTCGACGGGCTTGGCGATAAAATGATATATGACGAATTTGAGATGAAAATCAGGATCGAAGTGATGTAATTGCCTGTAGCACGAAGCTTGAGGCCCTAAGCCACAAGCCTCAAGCCTCAAGCTTCAAGCTTCAAGCTATTTTGTCAAAACAAAGTATTCATACGCTCCCAGCTCCTTATTTGCCCCCAGCATAATTTCTCTCCCGTCAAAAGCATCGAGCCATGTGGTGTTCTCAAGTTCAGCAGGGACGTCAAAACTGATCGTTGTATTTCTGAGATTATCGATGACAAAAACCGTATCCTGGCCTGAAATCCTTGTAAATGCAAGTACATCAGCAGTTGAATAAGATGTCATGTCCCCTTTTCTCAAGGCCTCAGAACTATCGTAAAAATTGAGAATTTCCTTGTAAGCTTGCAGCATTTCCGGGTGTGCCAACCAGTCAATGGTAGTGTTGCTGAAGAACGGGACATTTTCTGTAACGCCCACCTCCTGCGACCCATAGATCATGGGAACCCCGCCAAGGTAAGTTGCGGCGACAGAAGCGGCAAGCGCCCCCTTCTCCCCTCCGAAAACTGTCATCGGGGTTGCGTCCCATGCCGATTCATCATGGTTTGTCGTAAACCTTAGTTTTTGCTTTCCTGCCGGGAGGCCGCTGTATTCCTGGTTATGGACAGTGACCAGGGTTGTGGCAGCATGGTTGCTGCCGAATACATCTTTCAGCTTACTGTAAAAAGTCCAGGAGTAATTCATCTGGAAGCCGGCTGAGAATAGGTTATTGCTGCCGCCTTCCGCAAGCCAGATCAGGTCTTTTTTCGTGATCCCGTTAACAGAATCGATAGCCTGTATCCAGAAATCCACCGGTACCATATCGGCGGCATCGCAGCGGAACCCATCGACAGCGACAGATTTTACCCAGTATTCCATGGCATCGATCATGCTCAGCCGCATCGCCTGGCTGCTATAGTTAAGGTCGGCAACATCGGCCCAGTTCGTACCGGGAGGTGAGATGATGTTGCCCTGCCCGTCCTGCGTGTACCAGTCGGTGTTGGCAATCCAGGGGTTATCCCAGGCCGTATGGTTGGCTACCCAGTCGATGATAACGGCCATATCCAGCTGGTGGGCTTTATATACAAGCGTCACCAGGTCGCTGGTCGTACCAAACTCAGGGTTCACCGCCTTATAATTTTTCACGCTGTATGGTGAATTAACCGAATTGATCTCCCCGATCGGATGGATGGGCATAAGCCATATTACATTGACCCCCAACGCTTTGATTTCATCAAGCCGGCCCATTACTCCCGCGATATCCCCTGATGCCGACAAGGCCCTGAGGTTGACTTCATACATCACAATATCTTCGGTTAAAGGAATGGAAAAGGCAGTAGAATCGACAACCGGCGGATCAAGGTGTCTGTCAGTATCAGGTTTGTAACAGGAAAAGAAAAACGTGCTGAAAAACAGTAAAATAATGATCTTTTTCATAAAGCGAAAGTACATAAAATCAAATCATCACGCAATCAACTGTTCCATTGTTCCAGGGTTCCATTGTTCCAGGGTTCCATTGTTCCAGGGTTCCATTGTTCCAGGGTTCCAGTGTTCCAGTGTTCCAGTGTTCCAGTGTTCCAGTGTTCCAGTGTTCCAG
>CAYJNJ010000139.1:0-7402 GCA_964371595.1 uncultured Bacteroidales bacterium
AAAGGTGAAGTGTTGAAGTGGTGGAGTGGTGAAGTGGTGAAGTGGTGGAGTGGTGGAGTGGTGAAGGGGTGAAGGGGAAGACGGGAAGACGGGAGGATATTTGGAATTTGGAATTTGGAATTAGGAATTTGGAACAATGGAACACTGGAACAATTGTTGTACTTTTGCAGACGGCCGGTTGGTCTGCTCTGCCGCTTCTGCTTTATGCAGGGGAGGAAAGTCGGGACAACACAGGGCGCCATACTTCCTAACGGGAAGGCTCAGGTACGTGAATGCGGGCAGATCCCCGCTTTCGCGGGGACGAGACAGACAGTGCCGCAGAAAATAACCGTCCGCCAGCTGGCGGATAAGGGTGAAAATGTGGGGTAAGAGCCCACGGCTCATCATGGCGACATGGTGCGCGGGTAAACCTTATGGGTTGCAAGGCCAAATATGTTCCGATCAGGGTCCGCCCTCATCACGCGGCCCGCGTGAATCTCCGGGCAACCGGGGAATCGGAACGGGTAGGCTGCCAGAGCCGGGAGGTGACGACCGGCCCAGATAAATGGCAGAGGGATCCCCGCGCAAGCGGGGATATACAGAATCCTGCTTATAGGACCGACGGCCAGGTATTGACGGGGGCTGCAAGGGTAAACCGGGCAGCCCCTTCCTTATTTACATTTTTTAGTACTTTTGGCAATCGGTAAATCTATCCCGATTTATTTTTTATATTCCTATTAATGAGAGATTTAAGCGTCGGTAAAGAAAGTAAGATCATCTTCCAGTTTGCCCTGCCCATGCTGATCGGTAATGTGTTCCAGCAGGTCTACACGCTGATCAACAGCATCATCGTGGGAAATTTTGTGGGCAAGGAAGCGCTTGCTGCTGTCGGGGCTTCCTTCCCGCTGATCTTTACCCTCATCTCGCTGGTCATGGGGATTGCAATCGGCGCGACCATCGTGATCGCCCAGTATTTCGGGGCGAAAGACATGAAAAATGTAACCCGGGCCATCGATACCCTGGTGGTGTTTACACTCATTGCCTCCGTGGCAATGTCAATCATAGGGATGCTGCTGAGCAAGCCGATCTTTATGCTCACCGAGCTTCCGGATGATATCCTTCCCCTTGCGGTCGACTATTTTAATATTTACATGGTAGGGCTGGTTTTCGCCTTTGGCATTAACAGTATTGCCGCCATTTTACGTGGGATGGGCGACTCGAAGACCCCGCTTTATTTCCTGGTCATAGCAACTGTGCTGAATATAGGCCTGGACTTTTTATTTGTCCTCGGCTTCCAGTGGGGCGTGAAGGGGGTGGCCTGGGCTACCGTGATCTCGCAAGCCGTGGCCCTGGTTTGTGCGATTATCTATCTTAACCGTACCCATGAAATTTTAAAGATAACCTGGCGCAGGCTGCAATTTGACCGGGCAATCCTTGACAAGAGCCTCAGGATCGGCTTCCCTGTTGGCTTCCAGCAGGCTTTCGTGGCACTGAGCATGCTTGCAATGTACTGGCTGGTGAACCGCTTCGGGACCAATGTCACGGCCGCATTCAGCGTGGCTTTCCGCATCGATTCCTTTGCCTCGATGCCCGCAATGAACTTTGCCATAGCACTTTCGGCTTTCGTCGGGCAGAACCTTGGCGCCCAGAAACCTGAAAGGGTTAAGAGGGGGCTGCTGGCGACATTTTACATGACCTCAGTGATTTCCATCGCCATCTCTCTGGTCGGCATTTTATTTGCCGGCCCGGTTATGGGCTTATTTACCAACGATGCTGATGTCATTGCCATTGGAAAAGATTACCTGCAAATTGTGACCGGCTTTTATGTGGTCTTCTCAACTATGTTCATCGTAGGGGGCGTGATGCGGGGTGCCGGTGATACGTTCATCCCCATGCTGATCACTTTCTTTGCCCTCTGGATTGTCCGTATCCCCGTCGGTTATTTTATGTCGGAAAAAATGGGCTACCACGGGATATGGTGGTGCATCCCGATTGCCTGGGTCGTTGGGCTTGGCTTTTCTTATCTCTATTATTTGACGGGAAGGTGGAAGAGAAAAGTAGTCGTCAGTCGGTAAAATATTCTCTCCTGAAAATCATCGAATACGCCCGGATCGCACCGCTGGCTTTTACAACTGCTTCTACGGTCGTCATCATTAATTCGCCATCATCGCTGTACTGGCGGAATACCTCGTGGTTCAGATCGCCGTTCAGGTCGGTTTCAACCTGCCGGACAAGGTTCCCCTTTTCGTCAAATTCGAATTCAGTGGTGTTTTTTCTTTGCTTGTTTTCTTCGGTAATGCGGATGACACGGCCGTTTCCGTCTTCTTCATAAATATTCCGCTCAATTAACTGGTCGCGGCTGTTAAAACGTCTTTCCTGCTCCCTGTGGCCGGCTGAATTAAAATCTGTAATAAAGGTATAAGGCTCATCATCTTCCGCCGACCATATCTTGCGGCTTGAGATAATTCCGTTCTGGTATTTATCTTCCTGGCTGAAAATTAATTCGTTATCATCATCCCACCGTTCCACCTTAACCACCTTTTCACCTTCATAAGTGTATTTCTCAGAAGATTCAACCTCATCTTCATCATCCTTAACCTGGAACCCGGTGAGCAGGCCATCATCATTATAAAAATACTCATGGGTATCTGCCGAGCCGTCAAGGTAATGAGTGATCTCCTTTTCCACTTTTCCACCATTACCCCTTATCACCTCCTTTCGTTCCAGGACATCCTCATCCTCGCCGTAAACCAGGGTTTCAAGTAACAGCCCTTTTTCATCATAACGGTATTCAATCTTATCTGCAATTTCTCCATCCTGGGTATAAGCTATTTCCAGCAATAGGTTCCCGTCCTCGTTGTATTCATGGTAAGATTGCTTACTGTCCTGTTCATCGTCCAGTTCTATCTCTTCCCCGGGAAGGTGGTTGACCCGGTAAACGGTTTCATTCTTGATTTTTTTGCTCATGGTGGCCTGAAAACTTCAATCGGTAAAGTGAGTCCGTGATTTCGGCCAAAATTGGTTATTTTTGCTCACATCACCAAGAAGTTTTTGTTTTTCCTTTATTCACCCCTAAATTTTTTAGTATGAACAAGATAATAATCAGTGCGCTAAGCTTAACCATGATCTTTATGATTTCCTGCCAGCAGCAAAAATTCAACTACCCGGTTACGGCTAAAGTTGACCAGGTTGACGAATATTTCGGGACGAAAGTCGCCGATCCTTACCGTTGGCTCGAAGATGACACTTCGGCACAAACTGCTGAGTGGGTAAAAGCCCAGAATGCAGTTACTTTCGGCTTCCTTGAAGTCATTCCTTACCGTACGAAAATCCAGGAACGCCTTACCAAAATATGGGATTATCCCAAGGTTTCTGCTCCTTATAAAGAAGGAGGAAGGTATTATTTTTCCAGGAACAGCGGTATCCAGAACCAGTTTGTCCAGTATTCCAAAGAGACCCTCGATGGCGAAGAGCGGATGGTTTTAGACCCGAATACTTTTTCGGAAGATGGTACTGTTTCGTTATCGGCATTTTCTCCTTCGGAGGATGGTAAATACCTCGGATATGGCATATCACGCGGCGGATCCGACTGGAGCGAGTTTTTCGTGATGAACGCTGGTGACCTTCAAAAGCTTGACGACCACATCAAATGGATCAAATTCTCGGGGATGTCGTGGTATGGCGATGGTTTCTTCTACAGCCGCTACCCGGAGCCAGCTAAAGGCGACGAGCTTTCAGGGATGAATGAGAACAACAAGGTTTATTATCATAAGATAGGTGACAAGCAGGAAAACGACCAGCTTGTTTACGAAGACCCGGCGCATCCCAACTGGGGATTCGGGGCCGGAGTCACTGAAGATAAGGAAATACTCCTGTTATATACCAATGAATCGACCAAGGGCAACAAGCTGGCCTTCCGCAAAGCTGCCGACTGGGGTAAAGGCTTCACGCCGATCATTGACAATTTTGATCATGATTATTCACCGGTGCAGCACATCAATGGGACCTTGTATGTTATGACGGATGACGGGGCGCCGAAATATCGCCTTATCGCCATCGACCTTAAAAATCCCACAAAAGAAAACTGGAAAGAGGTTATCCCGGAAAAAACAGAAGTATTGACCAGTATTTCGATGGTTGGAAATAAAATCGTTGCAACTTATATGAAAGATGCCCACGATGTTGTTCAGTTCTACGATCTTGAAGGAAAATACCTCTATGACCTGGAAATGCCTATCCTTGGCTCTATTGGCGGATTCGGCGGCAAGCTGGCCGATAGCATCACCTTTTACACTGTGACATCTTTCACTACTCCGGCTACGATATATAAATATGATATCGCCAACAATAAATCGGAGGAGTACAACCGGTCGGCTATTGACTTTGATCCCAGCCTTTATGAAGTGAAGCAGGTGTTTTACGCTTCGAAGGACGGTACAAAAGTGCCGATGTTCATCGTGCACAAAAAGGGCCTTGTCCTGGATGGCAACAACCCGACCCTGTTATACGGCTACGGTGGTTTCAACGTCAGCCTTACGCCGACTTTCAGCATGAGCAGGCTGATCCTCCTGGAAAACGGTTTTGTGTATGTCATGGCCAACATCCGTGGTGGCGGCGAATACGGCGAAGACTGGCACCAGGCCGGTACGAAGATGAACAAGCAGAATGTTTTTGATGACTTCATCGCAGCAGCCGAATGGCTTGTGGAAAACAAATACACTTCGCCCAAAAAACTCGCCGTAATGGGCGGTTCCAATGGCGGTTTGCTTATCGGCGCGGTGGTCAACCAGCGCCCCGACCTGTTTTCAGTGGCAATACCGCAGGTTGGTGTTATGGATATGCTCCGCTATCACAAGTTCACCATCGGCAAATACTGGGCTGTGGACTTCGGCACAAGTGAAGACAGCAAAGAAATGTTCGATTATATCTACAAGTATTCACCCGTCCATGCAATTAAGAAAGACGCTCCCTACCCGGCGGTGCTGGTAATGACGGCAGATCATGACGACCGTGTGGTTCCGGCGCATTCTTTCAAATACATTGCAACCCTGCAGGAGAACTACCACGGGAAGAATCCGGTGATGATCCGCATACAGACCAAAGCAGGCCACGGCGGCGGCATGCCAACGGCTATGATCATTGAGGAATACTCCGATATGTGGGCGTTTACGATGAAAAACCTCGGGGTTGTACCGATTTACTAACAAACTCTCCCCCCGGCCCCCTCTCTTGGAAAGAGAGGGGATTAAGGGGTGAGTTCATCCGGCTTCGCAAAAGCCGGATTTTTTATGAAATCTTCATCCGTAAGTGTCAGCAGAAACGCTTTAAGATCGGCTTTTTCTGTTGGGGTGAGCAGGGTTCCGCCATATGCGATATAGTGCATAAGTGGGTCAACATAGGGGGAATTAACCAGCTCCCCGGAATAGAAATCTATCACTTCATCCAGCGTTTTGAACCTGCCGTTATGCATATAAGGAGCGGTGAGGCCGATATTACGCAGGGAAGGGGCTTTGTAAGCACCGTGCGTCATAGGATCGCCGGTAACGGCAAAGCGGTCGCGGGGATCATCGAAAACAGAGTCTTTGGCGTTGTTGTAGAAAAGGTTCGTTGTGAAGAGCGGATTTCCACCGCCACCATGGCAATGAAAGCAATCGGCGCCTTCTTCCGTTACAAAAAGAACATAGCCGCTGAGTTCCGACGGGGTTAGTTGCGTTTCACCCCTTAAGTACTGGTCGAAACGGGAATTTGCCGAGACGAAGGTCCTGACAAACTGTGCAATAGCTTTTCCCATCCTGTCGATGGTGACCTCTTCGCTGCCAAAAGCTTTTTTAAACAGTTCAGCATATCCCGGAACCGAGCTGATTGCATTCACTGCGCTCATTGTATCGCTGTTCATCTCGTGCGGGGCGATGATGGCCATGTAAGTCAGCGCTTCGATATTCCGCTTCATCGGGTCGGGATTATCCTTATTTATCGCGCCATTCCAAAGATAGCCAGAATGGTTCCAGACCTGGTTGAAGAGCGGTACCATATAATGCGGAGTCGGGATGCCGGTAACGCCGAAGGTTTTGCCCCCGGTAAATTTCGGATGGTTGATCCCGCACTCAAAAGCATTTTCCTGCAGGTGGCAGGTCGAGCAGCTCATCTGCCTGGAAGTATCGCTCTGTCCCGAGATCCTGCCGTCGTAAAACAGGTAGCGGCCCAGTTCAATGCCTTCGACAGTCATTGGATTATCTTCCGGGATATTGAGCTTGGTAGGAAAGCCGAAAGGGATTTCGATAGTATAGGGCGTAGTTTTGCTTACCGGGATCAGCTCGATTTCATCTGTATGGCTGCATGAAACCAGCATTGCCGATGCAATGAAGAGAACGGTAATGATATAATCAGTTTTACCGGGCATTATCAGGTAAATAATCAGGTCCTATCGAAAAAACATCAAAGCCATTCTCACAGGCTGTATTCATCACTTCCTGGTTTTGCATCATCATTGCGGGCATATTATTCCAATCCCATGTATGCGGCGTGGTGAACCAGCTGTTGACGTTCATATTAATCCCCAAAGCAGTTGTTTCGTTTGGATTTACTTTAATGATAAATGAAGAATAAACCGGCAAATATACGCTCACTTTGAAGAAATTCTGGACAAAACCTGTGACCTGGCCGGTAGTGTCGTACGTTTGCCCAATACCGAGATGATAATTGAACATATTCAGTTGAGCATTAACATCCATCCATTTGCCGTTCATTTTCATGTAGTGGTAACCTCCGCCAAGCTCGTCGGGCCAGAACATGTTGGATTCAGGCGGATTGACAAACAGGCCTGAAACATTTGTTTCTTCGTCCAGTCCGAAGGTAAATACCAGAGAATCCACATAGCCCGAAGGCACATCGTCTGTAACGGCCCAGTATTTTGTTTCAGCGATATCGGAATCGACATAATGGATCCCATCGCTATCTGAAATCTCATATTTTGTTCCGTCATTGTAATAAAGCGTAAGGTTTGAGATAAAATACTGCAGTTCGGTGACCACATATTCGTTTCCCGCTTCGTTCACGTAGCTTACAGTATCGAAAGCCAGGCTGGCTGTATCAACTGTTTCTGTGAAAGTTAAAGTAATCTTTCCCGGTTCCGGGTCTTCTTCTTTGCAAGTAATTAACAATGAAATCAATGCAAATGCGGTGAGATAAAAAGTAATCTTTTTCATGGTTTGATTTTTGGCCTAATTTTCTCCAAATATAGTGCCATTATGAATATTTTAAAATAGCAAAACAAGATAATGGTGGCGGTTGATCAGGGAAAGGCGAATACTATGAAAGCTCATCGGTCAGTCAAAAATGCAAATCGCAAGCATTTTTATTTGTGTCGTCCTTACAGGGCTACCATACTGTCGTCCCTGGCGGGACTTTTTCAACCACCCCACAA
>CAYJNJ010000140.1:0-7320 GCA_964371595.1 uncultured Bacteroidales bacterium
TCCCGTCTTCCCGTCTTCCCGTCTTCCCGTCTTCCCGTCTTCCCGTCTTCCCGTCCTACAAAAATCCCCATCCTCCTAAACCTCCTGTACCCCACCTTCTCCATCTCCTCCACATGATGCACGAACGTAAAGGCCGCACTGATGCTGGTATCTACCAGCAACATCTTTCCCTCATGTTCTTTCATAAAAGCAAAAGGGGAATCTTCAGAAAAAGAGCTGCAGTTATCGAGGGAAGCGAGTTCCTCGGCATATTCTCCCCAGACAAGGAAAGAATGAAGGGGGTTTTTCGTGCGGATAAATTCAGGCCGCTTTAAGGCAGCTACAGCCAATGCGCCGGTAATTGGCAGCGTTTTTTGAGGAAAATACTGGTCGTTATTCTTCAGATTGAAATTAAAAGAAGGGATGACGAGAGTCCCGCCCTTGCCCAGCACCTGCTTAAAACAATCGATTAAATGATCGATGCTGAAACCTACTTCCAGCCTGCGACCGGCCAGGGCCAGCCTCGTTACATCGGCGGCAACCCATACCAGGCTCCCGGGCTTAATGTCCAGTTGCCTGACCATGTCCAGGTAATAGTAGGGATTCAGCACTGCCCGTTGATTTTACGGAATTGTGAAAGCTCTTCCCGGTAGCCAAGCTTCGCCCAGAACTCCCTGGCAACAGGATTCCCGCTAATGACCTGCAATTCGGTGGAATGGACCTTTTTCATCCTGAACCACTTTTCCAGTTCCTTCACCAGTTCTTTGCCCACTCCCGCCCTTCTTAAATTTTCATCCACAAAAACATGGGTGATAGTCCCAACGGGATGACCACCAAGATAATCGGGGAGGAATTTGATCATGCCATGGGCAAAGCCGCATGCGTTTTCACCGTCTTTTGCAAGAACCACTATGCCGAACTTCCCGGCAGTATTTCTTGCCGTTTTCAGCCATTTTTGGGCACCGTCATCAGCCAGCGGCAGCATCAGCCCCATCTCATCCATCGCTGTATACATGCGGGCAAAAAGCACCGCCACTTCGTCCCAACCGGGATGATCGCCTGATGCAAGAAGAATATAAGCTGTTTTGCCCATTATTTCTTATTCATGAATGCCCTGGTAATTCCGCCCACTGTTGTCAATTCGCCTGTATTCAGCCCCTCTTCAAAATCAATTTCAAGGTCGAATATTTTTTCCATCGAAGCGACAAGGTCGACAAACTCGAGCGAATTGAGCAGGCCGCTTTTGACCAGGTCGAAGCCGTTCCCAAGCTCGCTTTCCCGGATCGCAAGCCTTTGCAGCTTGTCGTTAAGCAAGTTCATCAGTTTATCCCTGATCTCATTTTCCATCGTGATAACTCTTTACCAGTGCGGCTTTATCGATTTTCCCGTTTATATTCAGCGGGATTTCTTTCACAAAGATAAACTTTCCCGGCACCATATACCAGGGCAGATTTTCACGGCAGTATGCATCTATTTCCTGTTCATCTGAAGCTTTCATTTCCGGATTAATGAGCATAAAAGCAAGGAGAACGTCCGTGGTTTTCTCATCCTGCTCATAGATTACAACGGCCTGATCAACCGTATCGTACCCTTCCAGCAGGTTTTCAATCTCTTTCAGGTTAACGCGGTAACCGGAGATCTTTACTTCAGCATCTTTTCTTCCTAAAAAAAACAAATCACCCTCATCATCAATCTTCACAATATCGCCAGTCCTGTAAAACTTTTGATTCAGCGTTTGATCGGTAAAAAACGATTCTTTATCTGCTTCAGCATTTTCGAAATAGCCATCAACCACCTGCGGACCTGCCAGGCATAATTCCCCGGTTTGAGCGCTGACATTTTCCTTTTCGATCTTGTATAAGTTCTTTTCGAATACCTTCCCTATCGATACAATCCCAGTTTCCATTTTCCATTTTCCAAGCTCCTCCGGCAAATCGTATCGACTAATGGCGATCGTTGCTTCGGTCGGGCCATAAAGATTTACCAGCCTGGATTGGGGAACGGCTTTTTTCCAGGCCTGAGCAGTCTTAAAAGGAAGGGCCTCGCCACAAAAAAAGCTCAGCCGGATTGAAGGAAAGGCGCCGGGTTTAAGCAGCCGCATCCTATCCATTAAATTAACCACAGAGGGCACTGAGAACCAGACAGTAGGCCTTTTTTCCCTGATAAAGCGCGACATGGCAAAGGAGGAATTATCTACCGGGACACAGAGGCAGGCGCCCGACGACCAGGCCAGGAAAATATCATGGACGCTAAGGTCGAAGGTCAGGTCGAAGATCTGGGTAAAGCGGTCCTCCGGGCTAAAATCGTACGATTTCAGCATAAAATCAAGGTAGGCCGAGAGGTTACCGTGGGAAACGGGCACGCCCTTGGGCTGGCCGGTCGTGCCGGAGGTGAAGAGGAGGTAGGACGGGAAGACGGGAAGACGGGAAGACGGGAAGACGGTGGGACGGGAAGACGGGAAGACGGGACTAATGTGCCCGTCTTTTATCAAAGCAGAAATGCTTGCCTTATCCATCATATACCGGTTGCGGGATTCGGGGAAGCGGGGATTTAGCGGGAGGTAGGCTTTTCCTGCCATCAGGATACCCAGGATACCTGCATAGCAATTAAAGCTTTTATCAGCCATTATAGCTACAAATGGATTCGGATCATCGCGTTCTGTGATAGACTGGGCAATAGCCCCGGCGGCTTCTATCAGCTGGTGGTAAGTATAACTGGCATTGTGCAACTCAAGCGCGGGGCGTTCCGGATATTTGGAGGCTGACCGCATTACTAGCTCGCAGACCTCACCCCCTGGCCCCCTCTCTGCTGGGACCTCACCCCCTGGCCCCCTCTCTGCTGGGACCTCACCCCCTGGCCCCCTCTCCAAAAGGAGAGGGGGAAGAAGTAATACAGCGTCGCAGAAGAATTTCGTGGCCCAGTTCGGGAAGGCGAATGGCTCATACCGGCCCCAGAGCGGGAAAGAGCCGGGAATTGCGCCCAGGGTATCCGGACCTTCGGTGATTTTCCGGTCCTGAACAAAAACCAGCAGGTCCAGCATTTTTTTAGCTCCCGACAGATAAGCCTCATCTTTCTTAAAATTATAAAGCTTTAGCCAGACAATGGCCATCTGGGCGCAACCGGTGCAGATCATGTATTCATAACCGTTCCAGTTGCGGTCATATCTCCCGTTAAGAAAACCCTGTGCAAGGAATAAATCACGCAGCTTCATGGCGGCTTTCGATGCTGCATCAATGTATTTTTCGTCTTTTAACATAGATCCGCTGTCGATCAAGCCATCCAGTGTGTACGCGATCGTGTGCAGGATAGGTCTGTCGTTCCTTTTGACGGTATTATCGCAGTCCTCAAACCATCCGTTTTCCAGCATCTTTCGATTGATAACCCAGTCGAGGTTGCGTACTGCGGCGGTTTTGAACAGTTCAATCCCTGTAACCTCATATAGTTGGAGCAATGGGACATCTACGAAAGTATCATAGACCCTTTCCCTGTTCATCAGGGCATGGGTTTTCCAAAAGCCTTCAGGGTGCTGGATTTCCGATAGCCAATAGCCGGCCCTGACAGCTGCGTCCAGGTATTTCCGGTCACCGGAATACTGGTGGGCAGCAAGCATCCCCCTGATCACCTGTCCTGTGTTGAACACAATCTCCGGCCGGTCCTCATGTACCCTTCCCCCCTGCCATCCGCCGCTTTGCTTTTGAATTTTCAGCAGGAAATCCGCTGCCCGGATTGCTGAATCGATGGCCCCGGGCTTATTGTAATTGGTGCCGTAATTAATAAGGGTGGGAATTATATATCCCGTGGTTTCAGGGTAAGAAGATGACCATTTATTTATCAGGTGATAGGAGCCCATTCCGCCGTCAATATTGACTTTCTGGGCATGCATCAGCCAGCCGGCAGCTTTATCGAGCGATTGCTTTTTTTCTTCTGCAGAAGAGGATTTCACCTGCCGGAAAACATCACTCTTCAACAAAAACCGCTTCGCATCATGTATAACATATTTCCTTGCAGGGGAAAGGGAAGATTTGAGGAAGTAGTAAGAATAAAGTTTAAGGCTTCGCAGCATCCGGAAGACAGGTTAACCGATTTTAAATATCGAAACAAAGATAATGAAGTATGGTAAATAGAACACGGATGACACGGATGTAACGGATTAACACGGATTTTATCATCATCATTGTTAATATTTTTCATCAACTAATCAGAATAGAGAAATTTCCGAGAGAGAATCTTTAGTATTTTTGACCGGAAAGAAAGCAGGAATAAGCAGGAATTATGGACAATTTCATCGTATCGGCAAGGAAGTACAGGCCAGCCACTTTCGACACAGTGGTCGGGCAGCAATCGATTACTTCGACCTTAAAAAACGCCATTAAAAACAACCAGCTTGCCCAGGCATTTTTGTTCTGCGGGCCAAGGGGCGTGGGAAAAACCACCTGTGCACGGATCCTGGCCAAGACGATCAACTGCCTGAGCCCGGTCAACCAGCTCGAAGCCTGCGACAAGTGCGAATCCTGCCTCTCGTTTAACCGTTCCGCATCTTTCAATATCCATGAACTCGACGCGGCCTCAAACAACTCGGTGGATGATATCCGCAACCTGGTCGACCAGGTGCGCATCCCTCCCCAGGTTGGAAAATACAAGGTGTATATCATCGATGAAGTCCACATGCTTTCGGCCTCGGCTTTCAATGCCTTCCTGAAAACGCTCGAAGAGCCCCCTGCCTACGCAAAATTCATCCTGGCCACCACCGAAAAGCACAAGATCATCCCGACCATCCTTTCCCGCTGCCAGATCTTCGATTTCAAGCGCATCACGGTGAAGGACATTGCCGATTACCTGGCATACGTAGCTAAGAATGAAGGCGTTGAAGCCGAAGAGGAAGCCCTGCACCTGATAGCCCAGAAAGCCGACGGCGCCATGCGCGACGCCCTTTCGTTCTTCGACCAGCTCGTCAGTTTCTCAGGCAGCCACCTCTCCTACCAGACCGTTACCGAACAGCTTAACATCCTCGATCATACCTATTATTTCAGGATCATGGACCAGGTCCTCGGGCAGGACACTTCGGGACTGCTCCTTTCGATCAACGAAATTATGGACCGTGGTTTCGACGGCCAGCATTTCCTCATCGGGCTGGGCGAACACCTGCGCAACCTGCTGGTTTGCCAGGATGCCGCAACCCTGTCGTTGCTGGAAGTCAGCGCCAGCCTGCGGCAGAAATACAGCGAACAGGCAGGGAAATGCAGCTCCGCTTACCTGATCAAAGCGCTGGATATCCACAACCAGTTCGACCAGAGTTATAAAACGAGTAATAATAAGCGGCTTCAAATCGAACTTGCCATGCTGCAGATCTGCACCGCTACGGTTGGCGCGAACCCGCAGGCGGCTGAAAAAAAAAAGTCCCTGATTCCCCCGGGAGGGGTTAAAGAAATTGCAGCAGGCGAAAACCATGCTGCCGATGCCGCATCTGTCCCCGAACCTGCACCTGCAAAGGAACCGCCCAGACAGCCTCTTAGCGTCAAACCTCCCGTCATCCGGCAGGCTGAGCCAGTGAGTGGATCACGCACCATCTCCATAAAACCTGAAAATCACAATCCGAAATCAAAGCAAAGTACGGAAGACCAAAATCCGTTGGAACAGGTGGAAACCGGCTTCGACCAGGAAAAGCTAAATAAGGTCTGGACTTATTATACGGAAAGCATTGCCGGGCAATACCCGAATTTTTACAGTATCCTTTCTACCCGGAAACCCGTCCTGAAAGAGAACAATCTTATCTTGCTCACCCTGGATAACCGCGCCCAGGAAATGACCCTGAAGGAAAGAAAAACCGATCTGCTGGATTTTCTTCGCGGCGAATTACGGAATAACAGCATACTGATGGAGACGATCCTTGTTGAGACTGTGAGCCAGACAAAACCCTACACCCAGGAAGAAAAATACAAAGCCATGCTCGAAAGGAACCCGGAGCTGAAAGTGCTGAGGGAAGCGCTGGACCTGGAACTTGAGTTGTAGTTCAAAGTGCAAAGTGCAAAGTTCAAAGTTAAGTTTAAAGTTCAAGGTTAAGTTTAGAATTCAAAGTTTTGTGTCTATCACTTTGAATTTTGAGTCTATTCTGAAAAGCCTTTTTATTGCCACAAAAGCACGGAAACACTAAATTACACAAAAGTTATTAAATTAATAATCAGTTTTTGTGAAATTTTGTGCTTTAGTGTTTTAGTGGCATCATTAACTAAGCTGACTTTTCAGATTGAACTCAAAGTTCAAAGTTACGTTTAGAGTGAATAGTGATTCGAAATAACTATGAACTTATAACTATAACTTTGAACTTTGCCCTTTGAACTTTGAACTAATTTCAGTGGTTGCCGCAACAAACATGATCTTCTTCTCCAGCGTGGCAGCAGGGTTTTTCAGCTGAAATGGTGATACTGTAAATCCCGGATTTTCCTTCCCTGTATTCGGCGGTTTCTTCCGGAGGAAGGTAGTAGTGCAGCATGGCGTCGGGCAGCTCGATCTTCTGTTCGTCCTTTATCGAGATCTCTTCAAAACCAGCCTTTTCAAGCATCATAACATAGTCTTCCACTTTGAGGCTTCCGGCCATACAACCCATGTACAGGTCGGCATCCATCTTCAGGCCTTTGGGCATATCGCCGCGAACCATGAAATCGGAAACACAAAGCTGGCCGTGGTGCTTGAGGATACGGTATACTTCGCTGAAAGCCTTTTCCTTATCCGGGGTCAGGCTGAGCACGCCGTTACCGATCACCACATGGGCCGATTTATCATAGACCGGGAGGCTTTCGATCTCCCCGAGGCGGAATTCGACATTGTTGTAACCAGCCATATCGGCGTTCCTGCGGGCCTTTTCGACCATTTTCTCGGTCATATCGACTCCGATCACTTTGCCCATCGGGCCGGTAATTTCACGGGCAAGGAATGAGTCGATGCCAGCGCCTGAACCCAGGTCAACGATCGTATCCCCTTCCTTGATATCGGCATGTATGGTAGGCATCCCCGTTCCGAGGCCGAGGTCGGCATCGGCCTGGTAACCGGGTACGTTCTGGTATTCCCCTTCTTCTTCCGAAGAATGGCAACCACAGCCGCTGCCGCAGCCACACGATTCTTCAACCGCCATTTCGCTCTGGAAAACTATCTCGGTAAACCTCTGTTTGAGGCTGTTTTTATATTCTTCTACAGTATTTAGTGCCATAATTTAGATTTTGGCACAAAAGTAATGTAGTTGACTCCGCTGACTTGTTAATTTTATGTTAAAGTCCTTTTGTCAGTCGGCAGTCGGCAGTCGGCAGTCGTCAGCAAAATAATTTTAAACTGCTGACTACCTACTGC
>CAYJNJ010000141.1:0-7056 GCA_964371595.1 uncultured Bacteroidales bacterium
GGGTCGGGAGGGCCGGGAGAGCCACTGTTTTTCCGCAGGCCATCGGGCTGGCGGCTACTTTCGATGACAGTCTTGTTTACCGCATTGCAGACGCCATTTCCACCGAGGCCCGGGCTAAATTCAATGAAGCCGTGAAAAAAGGAAACCGCTCACAGTACATGGGCCTTTCTTTCTGGACGCCGAACATTAACATCTTCCGCGACCCCCGCTGGGGACGAGGGCAGGAAACATACGGCGAAGACCCTTATCTCACGGGCAGGATGGGCTCCGCTTTTGTAAGGGGCCTGCAGGGAAATGACCCGAAATACCTTAAGGCAGCGGCCTGTGCCAAGCATTTTGCCGTGCATAGCGGCCCGGAGAAAACACGGCATGAATTCAATGCTATTCCAACTGAAAAAGACTTCAGGGAAACTTATCTCCCTGCATTTAAAACACTTGCCGATGCAAAAGTTGAAGCCGTCATGTGCGCCTACAACAGGCTTTATGATGAACCCTGCTGCGGGAGCAATTATCTGTTAAACAGCATCCTGAGGGAGGAATGGGGCTTTGTTGGCCATATCGTGACCGACTGCTGGGCGCTGGATGATATCTGGCTGAGGCATAAAGTGGTTGAAACCCGGGAAGAAGCCGCGGCTATGGCAGCACAGGCCGGCGTCAACCTGAATTGCGGCTATATTTATCAATATCTCCCGCAGGCTATCGAAAAAGGACTGATTTCTGAAAGCATCCTCGACACGATCCTTGGACCTCTATTAAAAACCAGATTTAAGCTTGGCCTTTTCGATCCACCGGGGATGCTGCCATGGTCGGGTATTGGCGAAGAGGCCGTGAACAGTCCGGAACATATCGCACTGGCTTACGAAGCCGCTGCAAAATCCATCGTTTTACTTCAGAATAAAAACAAGCTCCTCCCCCTGAACCGGGATTCCATCACTAATATCTTTATCACCGGTCCGACTGCTGCGGATATCCTTGCCCTGACAGGTAATTACAATGGCTGGTCGGGTGACATGGTCACCTTTCTCGAAGGGATCACCCGGTCGGCAGATGCGGGAACAAAAGTCGATTATTCACTGGGATGCCAGCTCAGTGAGCCCGGCGGTTACACCGGCTTCTGGGAAGCCAAGATGGCGGATATTATCGTGGTATGCCTTGGCAACACAAGGATGCTCGAAGGGGAAGAAGGGGATGCCATGCTCAATCCCGATGGCGGCGACCGGACAGATATCCGTTTACCGGAAAGCCAGCGTGAGTACATCAGGCTGCTGCGTGAGAAGGCGCCTGATAAGCCCATAATTGCGGTAATAACCGGTGGCAGCGCGATTGCATTGCAGGATGTGCTGGAAACAGCCGATGCCGTGCTGTTTGCCTGGTATCCCGGCGAGCAGGGCGGCACAGCACTGGCCGACATTCTTTTTGGCAAGGTCAATCCTTCAGGCAGGTTGCCGGTAACATTCTATAAATCGGTTGAGGATCTTCCACCTTTTGACGATTATTCCATGGAAGGCAGAACCTATAAGTACTTCAAGGGAGAACCCCTGTTCCCCTTTGGATTTGGGCTGAGCTATACAACTTTTGAATATACCAATCTTACATCTGAAAAATCAATATCGCATGAAGGGGAAAAGTTGCATATTGACCTTACCGTTAAAAATACCGGAGAATATGCCGGAGAAAAAGTAGTGATGATTTACGTGTCGGAGGTTGCGGAATTATTACCGCCTGAAAAAAGCCTGGCAGGATTCAAAAGAGTATTTCTTGAAGCCGGTGAAACGCAAACAATCTCGATGGAAGTAGACCTCCTTGACATGCATCAATGGGATAAGGATAATCATCAATACTATGTTAAAAAAGGCGATTATTACATTCACCTTGAACAAAGCGATGCTGAAAAAATGCTGTTAAAAGTCAAGGTTGATTGATTTGCCAGTAAATCCGGATGAATATCACTATCGATAATATTGTCCTGATTGGCTCGATACTGCTCTTTATCAGTATCCTGGCCGGGAAAACGAGCATCCGGCTCGGGGTGCCTACATTGATCCTGTTTGTGATCGTCGGCATGCTGGCCGGATCGGAAGGGCTTGGCGGGATCAGCTTTGACAATCCTAAAGTTACCAGGTTCCTGGGGGTCATCGCCCTGAACTTCATCCTTTTTGCCGGTGGAATCGATACCGACTGGAAAACCATCCGGCCAGTGCTGTGGAAAGGGATATCCTTATCCACCATCGGGGTATTTATGACTGCTTTTATTGTCGGGTATTTCGTTTACCTGGTCACGGATTTCAGCCTTCTGGAAGGATTGTTGCTCGGAGCCATAGTTTCCTCGACAGATGCCGCGGCGGTGTTTTCCATCCTCCGGTCCCGGAATATCGGCCTCAAAGGCAACCTCAGGCCAACCCTGGAGCTGGAAAGCGGCAGCAACGATCCCATGGCCTACTTCCTCACCATCACCCTCACCATGCTGGTGGCTGAACAGGATAAAAGTATTATAGATGTAATTCCCCTTTTCCTGATGCAGTTCGCCTTTGGTGCTATTATCGGGCTGGGAATGGGAAAGATCGGGCAGTTTGTTATCAACAGGATCCGCCTGGATTACGACGGCCTTTACCCGATCCTGGTCATTGCACTGATGCTGTTCACATTTTCTGCTTCCGAATACATCCACGGCAATGGCTTTCTCGCAGTCTATCTTTCTGCGCTTTACCTTGGCAATAAGGACCTAATCCACAAAAAATCCATTATCCGTGCATTCGACGGCTTTGGGTGGCTTATGCAGATCGTGCTGTTCCTGACATTGGGGCTGCTGGTATTCCCCAGTGAGATCCTGGCCGTAGCCGGTATCGGTATAATCATCTCCGTTTTTCTTATTCTTATCGCAAGGCCCATCAGCGTATTCATCTCACTGGCTTTCTTCCGGATGAAAAACAGGGAAAAACTATTTATCTCATGGGTAGGCCTTCGCGGTGCCGTACCGATCGTATTTGCAACCTTTCCCTTGCTGGCCGGGATCGGGAAATCGGGGATGATCTTTAATATGGTCTTTTTTATCTCTATGACGTCGGTGCTGATCCAGGGAACAACGCTTTTGAAAGTTGCCCGCCTGCTCCATGTAGCCCTGCCGGAAAAAATCAGGAGACGGACGCCGCTGGATATCGCCCTTTCGGAAGATTTTAAATCTGAGTTCATCGAGATCGATATTTCAGCCGGTAGCCCGGCATCAGGGAAAAAAGTGATGGACCTTGGCTTCCCGAAAAAAGCCCTCATCGTCATGATAAAAAGAAATGGCAAATACCTGACGCCAAACGGATCGACTATCATTGAACCTGAAGATAAACTGCTTATCCTGGCTGAAGATGCAGTGGCAATTGAGGAAATAAAAGAAAAGACGGAAGTATAGCATTGTTCATTGTCCATTGTCCATTGTCCATCGGACTACCTGGAAAATGGACAATGGAAAATCCTTTAGTTTCCTCTATTGCTCCTGGCTGTCATTACTGTTTTGTGAAATATTGCCAGCAATTCATCTCATTCGGCCCCCTGGGCTTCACCATAGTTTAATGCTACGCTGGTGCCTGATCTGATTATCTGAGAAGTCAGGCATGTTGATGCATAAGTACCATCTAATGTTTTTGCAATATCAACAATAGCGATAGCAAAATTCACCAGTCTTTTTTCGATCTCTTTTCTCATGGTTTTTATTTGTTTATCCGGAAAATGGACAAAAAATACCCGGTGATACAAAAAAAAATATTTTTCCATCGAAAATGAACAATGGACAATGGGCAATGCATAATCTTTTACTTAACTTTGATTAAAATTTAACCGCTATGACTAAAGGAAAAGACGTAAAGAAAGAGGTGAAAAAAGCACCCACTAAAACTCTGAAAGAAAAGAGACTGGAAAAGAAAGAGAAAAAAGGGAAAATATAAATTTGTCCGTTTTCCATTGCCCATTCTCCATTGTTCATGGTTGATAGGCAGTTTGTTTTTCTGGTAGTTCGTAAATTGAATTTCATATGAAGAAGTTCGTTGTGCTATTTATTGTCTGCAGCATTTTGTCAACCCTTTCAGGGTCAGGGCAGAATGTCGACACACTGGTAATCCACCGTGATCCTGTGTATAAGAACGTCATTAAGCTCAATCCTACGCCGATGATGCTTTGGAACAAGAAAAACGTAACTTTCAGTTATGAGCGGATTGTCAAGCCCAACCAATCATTCACAGTCGGCCTCGGATACCTGGTATTCAACAATCTCCTTGATGATACCATCCTGAATACTTTTACAAATACTACGAGGGAAAAAAACGGGCTCAATTTCTCGTTTGAGTACCGCTTTTACATGAACAAAAGGAACTCCAGGACCATTCCCGACGGCCTTTACCTGGCGCCATTCTTCAGTTGCTACCTTTACAAATTCAAAAACGAACTTGATGTAGTAGATAGCCCGGAAGAGGATTTTGCTGAGCTTTCCGGGGGATTCTATGCTTTAAATTTTGGCGGGGCACTCGGATATCAGTTTGTCCTCTGGAAACGAATGACAATCGACCTTATCCTGATCGGTCCCGCGGTATCTTATTATGGAGGAAAGATCAATATTAAAGGCGATTTGGAACTGAGTGAAATTGAGGATATCAATAAAGAACTATATGATAAGATAAAGGAGAAATATCCGCTGGTTGACGATATCCTGGTCGATAAAACCTTTGAGCAGAAAGGGAAAGTTGATATTCTCAGCATTGGGTACAGGTACCTTATCCAGATCGGGTTCCTTTTCTAGGTTCCGGATTTCAGTGTTCCAATGTTCCAAATTCCAAATTCCAAATTCCAAATTCCAAATTCCAAATTTCTAATTTCTATTTATGAAAAGACTATTTATCCTTTTCTTCACCGTTCACTGTTCACTGTTCACTCTTCATGCCCAATATGTCCCTGAAACCGACCCGCTGGTGCTGGCAAAGCTGAAAGAATGGCAGGATCTGAAATTTGGCCTGCTTATGCACTGGGGGCCTTACAGCCAGTGGGGCGTGGTTGAATCCTGGTCGATCTGCGCGGAAGATGAAGGCTGGTGTGTGCGCAAGTCAGGGGATTACACGGCTTACAAAAAAGAATATGAAGGGCTCAAAAGCACTTTCAATCCCGTTGCTTTCGATCCGGAAACGTGGGCCGGTGCTGCAAAAGACGCGGGGATGAGGTATGTGGTCTTTACTACCAAGCACCATGATGGTTTTTGCATGTTCAACACAAAACAAACAGATTATAAAGTAACCGATCCGGCCTGCCCTTTCAGCAGCAACCCGAAAGCCAATATTGCCAAAAACATTTTCGACGCATTTCGCCGGCAAGGCATGTGGACCGGGGCTTATTTTTCCAAACCCGACTGGCACTGCCCGGATTACTGGTGGCCTAATTTTGCCACTCCCGACCGCAATGTGAATTATGATATCAGGACATATCCTGAAAGATGGGAAAATTATGTTCAGTTCACCCATAACCAGATCATGGAACTGATGAGCGATTACGGTCCGATAGATATTCTCTGGCTCGACGGAGGCTGGGTACAGAAACTCACCGGCGAGCAGATTTCCCGCTACATCAATGATCCCGGTTACAAGTTCCAGCATTACCAGAGCCAGGATATCCGTATGGATGAACTGGTGGAAAAAGCGCGTGCCAAACAGCCGGGTTTGATCGTCGTCGACCGCGCGGTGCCGGGCAAGAACCAGAACTACCTGACCCCTGAAAACGAAGTGCCGGAACATACCCTTCCCTATCCGTGGGAATCTTGCATTATTGCCGGCGGAAGCTGGTCGTGGGTGCCGGATGCAAAATATAAAACACCACAGCAGGTCATTCATTTGCTGGTCGATATTGTAGCAAAAGGAGGGAACCTGCTGCTGAATATCGCTCCTGGGCCGGATGGCAAATGGGATGCCGGGGCGTATGAGATGCTTGCCGGTGTAGGCGACTGGATGGAAGTTAACAGCGAGGCAATCTATGGCACAAATCCACTGGCGCCATATAAAGAAGGAAAAGTCTGCCTTACACAGGGCAAGGATGGTGCAATCTATATGATTTACCTGGCGGATGCGAATGAAACCTCACCTCCCTCCAGCATCTGGTTTTCTTCTCTGGAAATACCTTCAGATGCAACTGCTGTGATGCTCGGAACCGATGTGATCCTTGAGTGGGAAAAGGTTGGAAGCGGGATCATGGTGAAGGTGCCGGAAAGCCTGCAACATAAACCTCCGTGCGGATCTGCATGGGTGGTGCGGATGGCTGAGTGATAAATTTCTCGCAGATTT
This sequence comes from uncultured Bacteroidales bacterium, assembly GCA_964371595.1. Taxonomy (GTDB): domain Bacteria; phylum Bacteroidota; class Bacteroidia; order Bacteroidales; family JAGOPY01; genus JAGOPY01. Next base: position 6,306 of record CAYJNJ010000141.1, read on the forward strand.
TCGCAGATAAAATTCGCAGATAACGCTAATTAAAATCGGCGTTAATTTGCGTCCTAATCTGCGTAAATCAGCGAGAAACTTTCAGCAGTTTGTGAAAAGTAGAGTTATATTCTGTCGGGATCTTTACCAGGTAAATCCCCGGTGGTAAATGACTGATATCGATAACTATTTGATTATAATAACCCTGCTTACCCAGGGATAATAACACTTTTCCATGTATATCCAATATCTCAATTTTCTTTATTTCGTTTATGGTTTCTGAATTTGTTTGGAATTTGGTATTTGTAATTTGGAATTTACCGTTGGTTGGATTTGGCCATATCTGAATTGCATCTTCACCGGTCTGCTCAGGCAATCCTTCATAGACTGATTCATAGGCTCCCATTTCGATAGATCCTCCCCAGATTCGTGGTAAGTTAGCCAGGTCGTATTCCGGAAGGAAAAAGCCGTTGGTATCGGTCGTGCCGGCATCGATGCATGGCGACGATTGCGGATTCAGCTGATATGGAAACCCGCTGTAGTCAAAAAATTCCGGATCCTCATCCAGGCATTGCTCATAAGCTCCGAAAAACGCCTCCCCTCCCCCGCTGCCGCCGAACAGCTCTGGTCCTCCCTCGACATCACAATAAAAGAAATCGGCCTGGGAATACACTTCAAACAAATACCCCTGGGGCCCGACAGCCGCAGTATTCCCCCAGAAGATCGTATTGTAGAAATCAGGCGAAATGGAGTCCTTACAGTAAAATCCCCC
>CAYJNJ010000142.1:0-6726 GCA_964371595.1 uncultured Bacteroidales bacterium
CCCCCATGCCCCCATGCCCCTGTGCCTTCGGATATCGCCTTGCTCCAATACACCTCCGGCTCCACTGGCCAGCCAAAAGGCGTCATGGTCACCCATCGGAATATTATGCGAAGTGTGGAATATATCCGCCAGAGCTTTAAGCTTTCAACAAAAAGTGTTTCCGTGACATGGCTCCCCAGTTTCCATGATATGGGGCTGATCGATGGTGTAATCGAGCCGGTCTATACAGGTTTTCCGGGGGTTATCATTCCGCCCGTGGCCTTTCTCCAAAAACCCGTCCGGTGGTTAAAAGCCATCTCAAAATATAAAGGCACCCATGGCGGGGCGCCTAATTTCGCCTTTGACCTTTGTGTCGACGGTATTACTGATGAAGAGAAAGAGGGGCTCGACCTTTCATCCATGAACACCCTGTATTGCGGTGCTGAACCGATCCGTAAAGCCTCATTCGAAAGGTTCGTAGAAACTTATAATGATCACGGGTTTACACCGGGCCAATTATATCCCTGCTACGGAATGGCCGAAACCACGCTGATCATCAGCGGGCCACATCCCGGAAGGGGGCCGGTGTACCTGAACATCTCCGGGAGCGACCTTGAGAACCATAAAATCACTGTCTTACCAGACCATGGAACGGATTCCAGATACCTGACCGGAGTTGGTTATCCCTGGATTGATACGGACGTCAAAATTGTAAACCCGGATACGCAGAAGCTTTGTAATAGCAATGAAGTCGGCGAGATCTGGGTTTCCGGGTCTATTGTGACGGCCGGCTATTGGAATAAGCCCGCAGAAACCGATGAGGCTTTTGCTGCAGAGATAAATGATGCACCCGGAACAAAATATTTCAGGACCGGTGACCTGGGCTTTTTTCACCAGGGTGAGCTTTATATTTCAGGGCGATTAAAAGACCTGGTCATTATCCATGGCAGGAATTATTACCCGCAGGATATCGAATTCATTGCCGAGAAAAGCCATCCTTCCCTGCGACCAAACGCAAGCGCCGCATTTTCGGTGACTGTCGATGATGAAGAAAAACTGGTAATTGTTGCAGAATTAGAAAGGACAGCTCTCCGTGACCTGGATGCAGAGGCAGTCTGCGATTCGATACGGCAGAATATCTTCATCGAAATGGAATTGTCGGTATATGCCATCCGGCTTCTCCGCACAGCTTCCATTCTCAAGACATCCAGCGGAAAGATCCAGCGGAAAGCCTGCAAAGAAGGCTTCCTTCAAAATACACTTGAATCAGTGGGTGAATCCATCCTGGATAAATCCCCTTCAACCCGGCCCGCCCAAAATGCTGCTGTTGAACTGGTCAGCATACAGGCCTGGATTATTTCCTGGATCCATATCAAGCTGAAAATCTCCCTCGACCGGATCGATCTTTCCCGGCCCATCACCGCCTATGGACTAACCTCTATGAAAGCAGTCCAGCTCCAGCAGGATTTCCTGAATAAATACGGGGTGAATTTCCCTCCTTACCTGTTTTTTGAAAGAATATCACTGAATGAACTCAGCGAAAGGGCTTTTAAGCTGATTAAGGAAGTCTGATTAATTTAGGTAATGTTGCTCTGTGAAACTTTAAATTGAGGTTCTTTCCTGAACTATCGAAAACAAGTCGTTAACCGTTTTGGATTTAGCAATGTCATTGGCATTGATCGTGACATCATATTCGGTTTTCACCAGGGCGATGAGCATCAAGGCATTGATGGAATTCCACTCAAACACATCCCTGAAATTAGATTCAGGTTTCAGCACACCAGGTTCCAGGTCGTCAAAATCTTCTTCTATCCTGGTGATAAAGTCTTCGATAGTCATAATGAAGCAATTTTATGGCTGCAAAGTTATCATTTTTTTAATCTCGCCAATCGCCTCGTCAAACACCCCGTTCCGGTAATCATCGATCAGCTTGTAGCGCTGGATCTTGCCGCTGCTGGTTTTGGGCACCTGGTTGGACCTGACCGGCACGAAGACATCGATAGCAATGCCGTAAGTGCTGCGGAAAAAAGCACGCAGGTTCAGGAAAGAATCGCTGGTAGCCTGGTTAGCTGAACCTACAAGGAACAGCATGACCTGGTCCTGCCCTTTTTCAGGATCGAACCATCCGCCGACGATGACTTTCCCGTATGGAATATCAAGATGTTTGGCGGCAAGGTTTTCAAGGTCATGGGCATATAAATTCTGCCCGCGCACGAAGATGATATCTTTTACCCTGCCGGTGATATAAAGCTGCCCGTTATAGAAAAAGCCCTTGTCGCCAGTCTTTAGCCAGCCCTCATCAAACGAGATGGCGGTTTCTTCCAGGTTGTTGTAATAGCCCGGTGTAACCCCTCCTCCCCTGAGCCGGATATGCCCTTCAAGCTGTTCTTTGCACTCCGATCCTTCGTCATCAAGGATACGCAGTTCAATATCCGGGAGGGCAAATCCTACACTGACCAGCTCGATCATTTCCGAAATATTCTCAGTTTCAGGACGGGCAATCCCTTCCCCCTGCAGCAATTTACGGTTGAAGGTAGTAATAACCGGCGGATCCATCAATTTAGAAAACGTTATCGCAAGGGTTGTCTCTGCCATGCCGTAAGCGGGCATCATCGCCCCCTTATGCAAGCCGTAAACGGCAAGCCTCTCCATAAATTCCGACATGATCCGGGTTGAGATCGGTTCAGCACCGTTTACAATAGCTTTTAATGATGAAAGGTCCCAGCTCCTCACCTCCCTGTTCTTAAGGAAGCGGAGCAATAAGGCCTGGCCGAAATTGGGACATCCTGTGATCGAGCACTTTACCGTATCGATAGTATCGAGCCAGAGGGTCGGTTTTTTTACAAAATCAACCGGATCGATCAGGTAATGATTGCTCATGGCAAATACCGGGCAGATATGAAACCCGAAAAGGCCCATATCGTGGTACAAAGGCATCCAGTTTGCCATAATGTCGCTGTCATGGATATCAAGACCAACGCAAATTGCCGCAATATTGGTAAGGATATTCCTGTGGGTCAGCATAATTCCCTTGGGATCGCCGGTGCTGCCGGAAGAGAACTGGATGAAAGCCACATCAGTGCTCTGCCCCGGGATGATCTCGAACGGATCTGCGCCGGCAACCTTGAGTTCATCGGCATTGATAATATTTTCAAAGGAAATAACCTCCGAACGGAAGCTCCTGATTAGGTCGGATGAAAGAATAACGGCGGGTTTTTCAAGTATCCTGAATACATTTTCGATCTTCTCTGCCGGCGTATTAAATTCGGTGAAGGAAACCGGCGGCTGAAGGATGGTAGGGATCGCCCTGCTGATCAGGCAGGCCCAGAGCACCGTCACGATATCTTCATTCTTTGAAAGGACGATCATCACCTTATCCCCGGCCGAAATACCCCGGGCTTTCATGCCGGAAGCTATCGCCATTGCGCTTTTCAAAAGTTCGGCGTAATTTACGAACCTGCAGGTACCATCCGGCTGCATAAAACCAACCCCTTTACCAGGATAACGCTCTGATGCCGTCAGGAGAAGATCGGTTAATGTTTTCCGGTCGTAAATTGCCGCTTTCATTTCATTTTCCGCTTGATAAGCCGGGCAAAAGTAGTGAAAATTGCCTAAAGACGATCTTAAGCCCATTAAGTCGGACACTGAAAAATCTTATTACATTTGATGTACATATGTCTATTTAAGTAGTGAAAAAGTATGCCTAGGAAGCTGTTGCTGATAGCCCCTGCAAACAAGACCAGGAAAGGATTTACCAACGATGATAGTACCCGGTTTATGCCGATCGGGCTGGGGATTGTTGCAGCATTAACACATCCAGGTTGGGATATTGAGCTGTTGGATGAATGTTTTGAAGATTTTACCTTCAAGCCTGCCGACCTGGTAGCGTTTACCGGTTTTACTGCCACTGCCCCGAGGGCATATGAAATTGCAGCTGTTTACCGCAAAGCAGGCATCCATACTGTCATGGGGGGAATACATGCTTCTCTTTACACTGATGAAGTTGCAAGCCAGGTAGATACAGTTTTTACGGGAGAGGCTGAAGGGGCATGGCCTGAACTGATTGCCGATTTCGAAGCAGGGAAGATCAAATCCCGATACGATGGCGGAATTGTTGAAATCCATTCTGTCCCGCATGTCAGGCGTGATATTTACAAATACCCTTATGTATATGACCTTGTGAGTACTTCACGCGGGTGCCCTATAGGCTGTGAGTTCTGCTCCGTTACCCAGTTATGCGGTAAAACATACAGGGAACGGGAAGTTGAAGACATCCTCGATGAACTTGAAGCCACAACCAGGCCACTCATATTTTTTGTTGATGATAATTTCGTGAACAATAAAAAAGGGGCCGATGAGCGTGCAATACGTCTCTTTAAAGGAATGATAGAGAGGAAATTGAATAAATACTGGGTCTGCCAGGCTACAATAAATTTTGCGGATAACGAAGAGGTTCTGCATTGGGCCCGGAGAAGCGGTTGTACCATGATCTTTGTAGGTGTTGAAGCTGAAAATGTCAATGCATTGAAAGATGTCCGGAAAAATCTTAACCTGAAAAGGGGAGTTAAATCCTACGATATAACATTTAAAAAAGCCCATAAGCACGGCATTGGCATCCTGGCTTTTATGATTTTCGGCATGGAAAGTGATAAAAAAGCAGACTTGCTCGCGCGGCGCGACTTTGTCCTTAAAAGTTCCATCGATGCCTACCAGTGTGCTATCATGACGCCTTTACCCGGGACGGTACTTTTCGATAGGATGAAATTACAAAACAGGATAGTCATGAACAGCTATCCGTCAGACTGGCAGCAATACGACTGCCAGGTGGCAACCATCAATACCCCAAACATGGATCATGCTGAAATTGACACGGTAATGCATGAAATCTGGAAAAGTATTTACAATAAGGAAACCATGCGAAAAAAAATGTTCAGGACATTGTGGAATACCAAAAGTTTCAGGACTGCATACTGGGCATATGCCGCAAACCATAACTACGGCCGAATGTTCCTTGAAAGATTTTTCAGTACTGGGCCCGATGGCATTAATGTAAATTTTGAATGGAATAACAGGAAAAGGTCGGTATATCTGAAAATCACAAATGTGCTCTTATTGTTTATTTACCGGTTTTCCTGGAATAAAATCGTAAAACGCATTTCGCAATATTAATACCGGCAAATATGGCACAAGGCCAACATAGAAAGCTGCTTCTGGTCAATCCAATTAATAAGGTCCGTAAAGGATTTGTAAACAATGAAGGCACTTACGTAATGCCTTTGGGATTGGGCATTGTAGCTGCTTTAACGCCTGGTTCATGGGATGTGGAATTAATCGACGAAAATTTCGAAGAATTCGTTCTCAAACCGGCCGATCTTGTGGCTTTAACAGGATTAACCCCCAGCGCGCCCAGGGCATATGAAATTGCAGCAATGTGCCGCAAAGCCGGGATACACACGGTAATGGGAGGGATACATGCTTCGATGTGCGCAACGGAAGCCGCAGGATTCGTGGATACAGTCTTTACCGGCGAAGCGGAAGGCGCCTGGCCCGAACTTCTGAAGGATTTTGAAGAGGGGAAAATTAAAAGCACCTATGACGGCGGGATCGTAGATGTCGGTTCTATCCTGGGCGCAAAAAGGGATATCTATGACCGTTACCCTTATGCTTACGACCTGGTGCAGACTTCCCGCGGCTGCCCCCTGGGCTGTGAGTTCTGCTCTGTGACCCAGATGTGTGGCAAAACTTACAGGGAAAGGGAAATCGAATCAGTTCTCAGCGAGCTTGAAAATACAAGGCGCCCTTTATTGTTTTTTGTCGACGATAACCTGGTCAACAACAGGAAAGGGTCGGAAGAACGGGCTATCAGGCTGTTCCGGGGCATGATCGAACGGGGGATTAAAAAAGCCTGGTATTCCCAGGCAGCAGTCAATTTTGCGGACAATGAAGAAGTGCTTTACTGGGCCCGGAAAAGCGGCTGTTACATGATCCTCATGGGCATAGAGGCTGAGAAAGACCAGGCCTTGAAAGATGTCAGGAAAAATCTGAACCTTAAACACGGCGTCAATTCTATTAATAAGATATTTAAAAAAATGCACCGGCATGGAATAGGGATCCTGGCCTCGATGATATTCGGAATGGACAGTGACAACAAGAAAGACCTGTATGCCCGGCGCGATTTCATCCTTAACAGTTCAATCGACACTTATCAGTGCACTATTTTAACCCCTTTGCCCGGTACAGTGTTGTATAATCGCATGGAGGCGGAAAACCGGATTGTTCTGAATAATTACCCGGTCGATTGGTACCAGTATGACGGGATGGCGGCTACTTCGAACAGTTCCAGCCTTACGAGGGAAGAAATGGATAGCATTATGCGGGAGGTCTGGATGAAATTATATCATAAAGAATCCCTGCGCAGGAAAATGTTCAGGACCTTATGGAATACCAGGAGTTTCCGGACTGCTTACTGGACCTACGCTACCGGCCATAATTACGGGAGGATGTTCCTCGAGCGCTTTATTATGAATAATGATGAGATCAATGAAAAGCTGGAATGGCGGAATAAAAAGCGGTCCATGTACCTCAAATTCACCGATATCGTCATCTGGCTGATCTACCGCCTCGCCTGGCAAAAAATGGTGAAGCGGCTTTCAGCGAAGTAGAGCGTAGGTCAGTAGAATACAGAAGACAGAAGACTGAAGACTAAAGACAGAAGACAGAAGACAGAAGACAGAAGTCAGAAGACAG
>CAYJNJ010000143.1:0-6388 GCA_964371595.1 uncultured Bacteroidales bacterium
GATCTACCTTCAGCATTACAAAGGCTTTTATTTATCCAATACACAGGATATGATCCCGGGCTGGGAAGAAGGCGACCCGTATTATATCCGGAGCGATATCAGGACCAATACTGCCGGGCTTGAGGCGATCTATATTTTCAATAGCAACAAATTCTCCTACCGTGCGGCAATCCTGCAAAATGAATGGCAGAAGAAAAGCTCCGGCTCATTCCTTGTTGGCGGGAGCCTGATATACAGCATTACAGCGGGGGACTCATCCATCGTACCTTCCAGTTTAAATTACGGCCTGTTTTATAATGATGTGTTGTTCGACAAATCGACCAACTTTTCCTTTGGCCCGGTCGTAGGCTACGCACATACATTCGTCATAAAAAAGCACCTCTTTATTATGGGCTCGGTCAATGGCTCGGGAAGCATTGGATTTACCAGGCTGCTGCCGGTTGACAGCGACGAAAAGGTCAAATCGGGACTGGCTTTCGGGATCCGTTCGGAGCTGATCCTGTCGGCAGGATATAACAGCACCCGTTGGTATTTCGGCATTTCTTACATGAACATGTCTTTGGAAACCCAGGCCCCGATCGATGAACGCTCCTTCAACTACGAAACAGGCATGTTCCGAATCAATATGGTCAGAAGGTTTACCACGAAAAAACCGTTAAAGATCCTGAACCCTGTGATCTGATCAGGCAGTTTGCACTTAAATTATTTAGAATCTATTTTAATTATTTCCTTTTTTGTATTTTTAGCCTTTCAAAAGTCAGTTTTACTTTACTTAAAGATAAAATCACTATGAATAGTCTGTCACGAGCTTTCCTGATAGCCATTGCCCTGATACCCGCGGTAATATTTGGACAACAGCTTGAAAACCCGGGTTTTGAAAATTGGGAAGATGCAGGTACTGTAAAAGACGAACCCGTAGACTGGAGCTCAGTAAAAACCTGTGACAATCCCGGGATAGCTTCCCAGGCTCCTGTATGCTTTGACAGGAGTGAAGAAAAGCATTCCGGTAATTACTCGCTCAAAATATACAACCGCAGTGTTTTTGGTATAATCGCCACCGGTGCCATGACCAATGGAAGGTTCCATGCCGAGTTCGACCTTGCCGCGAGCTATTCCTATACCCAGGCTGACGACCCACAATGGCATACACCTTTTACATGGCGCCCCGACAGTCTTGCCGGTTGGTTTAAATTTTATCCCAGGGAAGACGACAGGGCACAATTCAAAGTCATCCTCCATGTCGACGAATGCAAGCTCCCTGAGAACGGCACCTTGGCAAACTGGGTGGGAATGGCGGTTTATATGACTGAACCCGGGGTGACTTACGATACCTGGACCCGTTTTTCGGTCCCGTTCCATTATTATAATGACGGGATCCCCGAATATGAGCTAACGGTGCTAAATTCAGGCGACAGCACCAGTGCAGTCGATAGCAGTTACATGTTTGTGGATGACCTGGAGTTGATCTATCCTTCCTCCGGAATCACTGAACACCATATCGCAGAGCCATTTCTTACCGAATCGGGCGATAAATTCATCATCAGCCTGAAAGATGAATCAGAATACCTGGATCAGTGGTTTTATCTTATAGACATAAAAGGACAGACCGTTCTTACCATTAAAATGGAAAGCGACCGTGTTGACATTGGCGACCGCCTGCCACAGGGTGTTTATGTTGCCGTCCTCAAAGGCAAATCCCGCCAGTATTCTCAAAAAATAATGGTCCCGTAACCTATGGGAAAGTGGATATTTTTCCTGGCAGCCCTGGTTGCCGGACTTGGTGTGCATGGCCAGGGAATTGGCACATTCCGCGGTTTTGTAAAGGATATACAGACCAATGAGCCGCTTGTCGGGGCCAACATTATCCTGAAACTTGACCGTTCTTTCGGCACTGCGGCAGATGCCAACGGCGCATTCGTCATGGATCTCAAGCATGGCTCCTATATCTTCGAGATTTCGTTCACGGGTATGAAAACCGATTCGGTTTCTTTTCACATTGAAGCCGGGCAGGTGATCGAGAGGACCATTTTCCTGGAGCCTTTTGTCAGCCAGTTGCAGGGTGTCGAGGTCAAAGCCGGCAAATTTGAACGCCCTATCGAAGAGATGACCGTTTCTATGGAGATCATCAAGGCCGATCTCATCGAAGCCAAAAACACCCAGAACATACAGACCATCCTGGATTATACGCCCGGGCTGAACATCCTCGACAATGAGCCCCAGATCCGCGGGGGAAGCGGCTTTACCTTCGGTGTCGGCAGTAAGGTTGCCGTACTTGTCGACGATATGCCCATGGTTTCGGGCGATGCCGGACGACCTTACTGGGATTTTGTGCCGGTTGAAAATATTGAACAGATCGAAGTCATAAAAGGCGCATCATCAGTGCTTTCAGGCACATCTGCCTTAAGCGGCGCCATTCATATACGGACAGCACTGCCGGGAGATAAGCCCCTTACTAAAATCACGGCATTTACCGGCGCTTATTCAAAGCCAAAAGACGAGGGCCAGAAATGGTGGAATGATTATCCCTATATCGCCGGGGCCAATTTCCTGCATTTGAGGAAGATCAATAATTTCGATTTTGTCCTTGGCGGTAACCTGTATTTTGATCATGGTTATATAGGCGCACCGAGACCGGGGCCAATGGTCGTCGACTCGATCACAAATTTTGAAGACAGCCAGATGCAGACCCAGCGTGGCCGTGTGAATTTCACCATGCGGCAGCGTTCGAAAAAGTACCAGGGCCTGAATTACGGCGCCAGCGGAAATTTCATGTACCAGCACACCCCGATGATTTTAGCCTGGCTGGATGATTCGGCCGGTTTCTATCGTGCTTATCCCGGGGCGGTTTTCCTGCAGGACCAGTTTATCGGAAACATCGACCCGTTCGTCAATTATTACTCCAAAGTTGGGTTCAAGCACAGCTTTAAAGCGAGGTTGCTCCATAATAACACGCACCAGTCGAATGACCAGGATATCAAAAGCACTTTCATCTTTGGAGATTATAATTTCCGCAGGGAATACCAGTTCCTGCAGGGATTGGAATTCATTGGCGGACTGTCAGGCCAGTATTCTGTTTCCGATGCCGATATGTATGGCGGTGGCGGCCGTGATATCAACCGGTTCACCAATTTTTCAGGGTATGCCCAGTTGGAAAGCAATATGTTCAAGACACTTACACTTTCCATCGGGCTGCGGATCGAGTATTATAACATGAATGGCGAAGAATCGGAAATCAAGCCTATTTTCAGGGCCGGGATGAACCTGAAAGTGATGAAAGAGACTTATGTAAGACTTTCTTACGGGCAAGGTTACCGTTTCCCGACCATTGCCGAACGTTATATCCGCACCAATGTCGGATCTTTCGGTGTATTCGAAAATCCGGACCTGAAATCTGAAAGAAGCTGGAATGCCGAGGTTGGCGTCAAGCAAGGCTTTAAATTTTTCAAATACTTCGGGTATTTCGATTTGGCCTTGTTCCAGCAGGAATATTACAATACGATCGAGTACCTTTTCGGTTTCTGGGATTCAACCTATTCCACAATCGGCGGGGCTGGCTTCAAGTTCCTGAACACCGGGCATTCACGAATTACCGGTGTGGATATTTCGGTTTCGGGGGCAGCACAGCTTGCGGAAAAGACAACCCTCAGGACCATGCTTGGCTATAATTATATTATGCCGAAAACGCTTGATCCCGACTATGTCTACGCTACCGATATCCGAGGAAATGAATACAGCTATATCTCTACCAGTGTTGATTCGTCGGATTACATTCTTAAGTACAGGTTCCTCCATACATTTAAGGGAGATATAGAGCTGGAAGTATATTCTGTCAGTATCGGTTTCAGTGTAAAATATTTCAGCAGGATAGAAAATCTCGACAAGGCGATCGAGGACTTTGAGGAGACGACTGAGGCCGCGGGAGGCTCTATCCAGCCGATCGAATACATGGACTATTTTGAAAACAATAATGATGGACAATGGGTCATGGACCTTCGCGCCGGCTACAAGATCAATGAACATCATGAAGTGAACATTATCAGCAATAATTTTATGAATAGCAGCTATTCACTGCGGCCGCTGAAGGCGGAGCCGATCAGGAATGTGATGGTGCAGTATGTGGTGAAGATATAGTTCCAAATTCCAAATTCCAAATTCTGACGACTGAAGAAAACGACAGATGAAAGATCTAATCCTAACGAAGATCATTGCGACGCTCGGGCCTGCCAGCGCGGGTGTTGATAACATCAAACTGCTTATTGTTGAAGGGGCGAGGGTTTTCCGGGTGAATTTTTCGCATGGCAGCTTTGAAGGTTTTTCGGAGTTGATCGACCAGGTGAGGGCGGCATCGAAGGAAAGCGGTGTCCCGGTTGCAGTGCTGGGTGACCTTTCAGGGCCTAAGATCAGGGTTGGAAAAGTGAGTGATCCAGGGATCATGCTTAAGAAAGATGGGAAAGTTGAATTTGTGACCGGTGAAAACCCGGCGTTTGTAAATGATTCGGGAACGGCGGTATTTACCACTACTTATCCGAAGATCATCGAAGAAGTGGAAGTCGGGCAAAGGGTGCTGATCGATGATGGCAACCTCGAGCTCCGCTGCACAGGAAAAACTGCTGAAGGTCTTGAATGCACCGTAGTCCAGGGAGGGCTTGTCACTTCCAAAAAAGGCATCAACCTTCCGGAGACGCAACTTTCCGTGCCTGCACTCACCGAATGGGATACCCGTTGCCTTGAGTTTGCCGTCAATAAAAAGGTTGATTACCTGGCGCTAAGTTTTGTAAGGAGCGTAGCAGACGTCATCAGTCTTAAAGAAAAGCTGAAAGCATTGGGGGCACGGCCATTTGAGCCTGTACTGGTGCGTGATCATGATATCAATGCTATTCCTGATGATGCACTTTTTATACCTGTCATCAGCAAGATAGAAAAGCCGCAGGCTATTAACGACCTGGACCGGATCGTTGCCGGGAGTGATGCAGTGATGATTGCCCGTGGCGACCTTGGTGTGGAAATGGATGTGGCCGAAGTGGCCGTACTTCAGAAAAGGATCATCTGGGCCTGCCAGGACCATGGCACACCGGTGATTGTAGCCACACAGATGCTCCAGAGCATGATTGAATCCCCGACACCCACCCGGGCAGAGGTTTCAGATGTGGCTAACGCGATATACGACGGCGTGGATGCCGTGATGCTTTCGGGTGAGACGGCTGTGGGCAAATGGCCGGCATTGACGGTCCGTACCATGAGCCGCATAGCACGGCTCACCAATGATCATATCCGGGAACTGAAGACCAGTCACCAGGTCCCCAGGCACATGAGGGAATCAAAATTCCGGAGTGCGGCCCTGGCACATGGGGTCAAGTCAATTGTGAAGGATATTGATGCAAAGCTGATCGTCATCTGGTCGAAATTCGGCGGAGGGGCATTGTATCTTTCCCAGCTCGACATCCCTTTGCCTATCCTTGCTTTCAGCAACCTGTCCCCTACCCTGAACCGCCTTGCGCTGCTATACGGGATCCATCCCGAACTGATGGATCAGCCAATGACTTCAGGTGATTTTATCCGCGAAGCCAGCCGGCGCATCCTTGAAAACGGCCGGGCCGCGAAAGGCGATGCCGTGGTATTCGTTTATGGCGAACCGATACAGTCGAGCGGTGTGACGAATAGTGTTTATATCCATTACCTTTGAATATGCAATCCTTCAAAACAAATATCAGATGCGATGGCTGTATTGCCAAAGTTAAGCCTTACCTGGATGAGCTGAAAGAAGTAAAATCCTGGAGTGTTGACCTGGCTTCGCCCGACAGGGTATTGACAGTGGAAGGTGAAGTGGATGCCGGGATGATTGTTAAGGCTCTTGCTTTAGCCGGATATGTTGGCAGTAAAATTTAACGGTTCTGATATTTGCCGACTTTGATAATGGCACACGGATGACACGGATTTAACGGATTTTCACGGATTATTAGTGCTCTTTCTGTCATTTGTTAGTATTTTCCTTTGAAAACTGTTATTGGCACTTGCCTTCTACAGGATAATCCTTGATTCATCAATTCTTGATAAAGTGCATTTTCATAAACCTTTTCGAGAAATCCAAATCCGAGGTTATTATAAACCTCATAAAAGCAGCCGATAATTTTTGAGGTGGTTTCCTGATATATCATAACAAATGTTTTTACGTTAATCAGGTAAATGACTGTTTTATACCCGGTAGTATAAAAATATTTTAAGAAAATCCGTGAAAATCCGTTAAATCCGTGTCATCCGTGTGCTATTAACAAAGTTGGCAAATAACAGCCATCGCACCAGATATTTGTTTTGAAAGATTGTATTTTGGAAAATATTGTTAAATTGTTAAATTGTTAAATTGTTAAATTGTTAAATTGTTAAATTGTTA
>CAYJNJ010000144.1:0-5962 GCA_964371595.1 uncultured Bacteroidales bacterium
GTCAAATACCGGTTTATCCTTAACATTTTGTTGATAAAATGAAACCGATGTAATAACGTAGCGGATTTGGTGTTAGTACTTTTGATGAAGAAACATGTTAACCGTGCTGTTGAACTGATAAGTGCCATGAAGAATTATCACATACCCGTCTTTTTCCTGATTACATTTCTTTTAATGACCGGCATTTGCCGGCTCAGGGCGCAGGAAACTTCCGCCGCACCTGACAGTCTCGCAGGGGTATGGGCAGATTCGGTCATGAAAACGATGACGACCGGGGAAATGATAGGCCAGTTGATGATTATCCGTGCCAACAACCCGGGCCAGGAATATTTTGACGTCATCGACCAGTACATCAAAGAGTACAATCTCGGCGGCGTGACATTTTTCGGCGGCCACCCGTCTCTCCAGGCTAAGAAAACCAACTACTGGCAAAGCATGGCAAAGATCCCGCTGTTCATCTCCATTGACGGCGAATGGGGCCCGGCCATGCGGCTCGACAGCATGCCCGCTTTCCCTTACCAGATGACCCTTGGCGCTGCAGCCAGCGACAGCCTGATCTATTCAATGGGCATTGAAGTGGCCCGCCAGTGTAAGCTGATCGGGGTGCAGATCAATTTTGCCCCGGTGGTGGATATTAACTCCAATCCCAATAACCCGGTTATCCATATGCGGTCGTTCGGCGAAAACCCTGAGGACGTGGCCAGGAAAGGCATCATGTACATGAAAGGCATGCAGGACGGAGGATTGATCGTTACCGCCAAGCATTTCCCGGGCCATGGCGACACCGGTAGCGATTCGCACCACACTTTGCCGGTTGTTTCCCATACAAAACAACGCCTGGATTCTGTGGAGCTTTACCCTTACCGAAGGCTGATCGAAGCCGGGCTCGACGGGATCATGATCGCTCATCTCATGGTGCCGGCCATTGAAAAAACGCCGAACACCCCATCAACACTATCGAAATCCATCGTTACCGATTTACTCAGGAATGAGCTAGGCTTCAAAGGGCTGATCGTCACCGATGCCCTGGATATGAAAGGCGTTACGCTGAACGACCAGCCGGGTGAGATCGAAGTGAAAGCCCTGCAAGCCGGGAATGATATCCTGCTGCTCAGTGCCAGCGTCCCGGAAGCCGTTAAAAAGATCAAAGCTGCCGTCGATTCGGGTGAACTTTCCGTAGACCTTATTCGTGAACGCTGCCGCAAAGTGCTGATGTATAAGTATAAAGCCGGTTTGAACAGGCTAAAACCGGTCAATACGGACAATCTTTATGAAAAGCTCAACACAGCGTATTCGGAAGTGCTTTGCAGGAATTTGTTTGAACAATGTGTCACGGTGGTTAAAAATGATAAAGACCTTCTTCCTTTAAAAAACCTGGATACCTTCCGCATAGCTTCCGTTTCGACAGGCCATGGCGCTATCACGCCTTTCCAGCTTCGATTGTCTTATTACGCACCCATCGATAATTATTCCTTGCCCAAAGAACCAACCGACGCAGAAATCACGGCCCTGAATACCATCTTACAGCCTTACAGTCTTATCGTCATCTCCGTGCAAAACACCAGCATCTGGGGAGGCAGTCCCTACGGCATCACCGGGCAGGTCATTAAATTCATCAGTGAAATAAATAAAAATAAAACCGTTGTTCTCGACCTTTTCGCATCACCTTACTCGCTGAGGCTTTTTGATAAAATCCCGGCGGAAGCTGTTGTTATGTCCTACCAGGACCATCCGTTAATGCAGGATATGTCGGCGCAGGCGATCTTCGGCGGGATTCCTTCAACGGGGAAATTGCCCGTCACGGCCACATCTTCCTATAAATTTGGAACAGGTATCAGTACCGATGCAATCCGGTTGAAATATATACTGCCTGAAGAGATCGGGATTGAGCGGAAAACCCTTGCCCCTATCGATTCCATGATCAAAGATGCAATTGCGAAGAAAGTATTTCCCGGCTGCCAGGTCTGGGCCGCCAAAGATGGCAAAGTCTTCTTCATGGAATCCTACGGTTACCATACCTACGATAATGAGATCCCTGTGACGGGTAATTCTGTTTACGACCTGGCCTCCCTGACCAAAGTGGCAGCTTCCACGCTTGCTGTAATGCGGATGTCAGGGGAAAAGAGGCTGGATATCGACCAGCAGCTCCAGGTTTACCTGCCTTACTTATGGAATACCGGGAAAGGTGAGATCATCATCCGTGAAATGATGGCCCACCAGTCGAAACTTACCCCGTGGATTCCATTCTACAAGTACACGCTGAAAGATAAAAAACCGGATTCCGCCTATTACCGTTCATCAATTTCTGAGGATTATCCTGTCAGGGTTGCTGAAAACCTTTATATCAAAAAGAATTATAAATACGTCATTTACGACAGCATCCTCTCCTCGCCCCTCTTGAAAACCAGTTCTTACAAATACAGTGACCTGGGATTTTATTTCATCCCGGAGATCATGGAAAACCTTATCAATGAACCGTTTGAAGATTATGTTGAAAAGACTTTCTATAAACCCCTGGGATTATCCACTACAGGTTTTCTTCCCAGGAAGCGTTTCCCGCTCGACCGTATCCCGCCCACAGAAAATGACACATTATTCAGGAAACAGCTGGTCCACGGCGATGTTCACGACCAGGGTGCAGCCATGCTTGGCGGGGTTTCGGGCCATGCTGGGCTGTTCTCCAATGCGAATGATATCGGGGTGATCGCACAGATGCTGATCCGGGGCGGAATATACGGAGGTGTTACGTATTTGAAGCCAGAGACGATCAAAGAATTCACCGAATGGCAGTTCCCATTGAATGATAACCGCCGTGGAATTGGCTTCGACAAACCACTCCCGGAATACACAGCCGAAGGGCCGTGCTGCAAAAGCGCATCCCCGGCGAGTTTCGGCCACAGCGGCTTCACCGGCACTTATATCTGGGCTGACCCTGAAAATCAGCTCGTTTACATTTTCCTGTCGAACCGCGTATATCCCGATGCGGCCAACAATAAACTTGCATCTTCCAGTCTCCGGCCTAAAATCCACCAGGTGCTTTACGACGCAATCGAAAAAAGTACGATTTTTGGCCACTAATTTAACTTTCTTCATATGAACCCTAAAAACACCTTCCTCTGGATATTCGCCTTCATTTTCACCATTGCCATCGCCTATTACCAGCGAAAAACCGGTCCCACCTACCCGGTTTCAGGCAAAGCAGAAATTGCAGGACAGACAGTCAAATACAAGCTGATCCGCACCCACGGGGGAGAGACTGATGCAGAACTCGTGATAAAAAATGTCGGACAGAATATTTCAGGACTGGTAAAATTCAAGAGGTTTGGGACCGATGACGAATGGACGTCATTCCAGATGACGAGAGAAGGTTCGGACCTTAAAGGGTACCTGCCAAACCAGCCCGCAGCGGGTAAGCTGATGTATCACATTGCCCTGACCTCAGGAAACGAAAGCGTTCTGCTGAATGACGAGCCAACTGTGATCCGCTTCAAGGGTGAGGTGCCGCTCTGGGTGCTGATCCCTCACGTCCTCATTATGTTTACCGCAATGATGATGTCGACCCGCACCGGCCTGGAAGCGCTGGCAAGGGGAAAGAAATCCTATCCTTATGCCTGGATCACGCTGGTGACGCTGTTTGTCGGCGGCCTCATCCTGGGACCGGTGGTTCAGAAATACGCTTTTGACGCTTATTGGACAGGCTGGCCTTTCGGGCAGGACCTTACCGACAACAAAACGCTGATAGCCTTTATTTTCTGGGCAATTGCCGTCTGGAGGCTCTGGAAAAACCCGGCGAACCGCACCTGGCCGGTCGTTGCCATGATCGTACTGCTGGCGGTTTACCTCATTCCACATAGCATGTTTGGTTCTTCATTGGATTATGGTAGTGGAACCGTGGTAACAGGGAAATAGTCTTCAGTCTTCAGTCGTCAGTCTTTAGTCTTTAGTCGGTTATAACAATTTAACAATTTAACAATTTAACAGTTTAACAGTTTTACAGTTTAAATGAGCCTAATCATCATTATCGTCACTTCCCTGATTTCGATCTACGCCTTTTACAACCGTGGCATTTTCGATCGTTTGAAGTTCAACGCTTACGCGATCCGGCATCACGGGGAAGGATGGCGCTTTTTCACTTACGGGCTGGTCCATGCCGACTGGATACACCTGTTTATCAACATGTTTGTGCTTTATTCCTTCGGCAATGTGGTTGTTGAAGCCTATCTTTTCTATTTCGCGGCGAAAGGCTATATGTTCTACCTGCTGCTTTATATTGGCGGGATCATATTTTCGGTGCTGTTTGATTACGGGAAGCATAAAGAAGATATTTATTACAACGCCGTTGGTGCCTCGGGCGCCGTTTCGGCCGTGCTGTTCGCCAGCATATTGCTGCATCCTGCGGGAAAGATCATGCTGTTCCCGATCCCCTTTCCGTTGCCTTCCGTCGTTTTCGGGATATTTTACCTGGCCTATTCGGCTTATATGGCAAAACGGGGCAGGGATAATATCGGCCACAACGCCCATTTCTGGGGGGCCGTTTTCGGAATTGCCTTCACAATAGCGCTTAAGCCTGCTTTAGCTGTGCAGTTCTGGCACGAAATGACGAACTTATTTTAAGGGCTTGATGTTAACGTCGATGGCGCCAACGCCAAATTTGGCGAGGGAAGCCAGGTGGCTTTCGGTTTGTTCGTAATCCTGCACTTTGCGCATGATGGCACTTTTCAGCGTGCCGTTTCCTACTCCATGAATGAAGGTCACTTTGCGGAAATTTCGTTCCACCGCGCTTTCAATGCATTTCGTAAAATAATCCATCTGGATTTTCAGCATCTCATGCGGGGCCAGGTCCTTAAAATCATGGACCAGCTCACCAATATGAAGGTCGACCACCGCTTCCCTCGGGCCTGTCTGGTGCTTTTCGATGAGCGATGCCGGCTTGATCTCCATGGCTTTCTGGCGGATGAGCGCCTCCTCATCCATCTTTGATTCTTCCATGGTAACGATCGAGCCCATTGCGGCCGTCTGCGCAAGCGAAACCAGCAGCATCCGCTCTTCCATGAATTGCGAGATTTTGTAGTTATTTTCGTCGTTAAACCGGCGGGGCGAGATATCGAATTCAGCGCTGACAGGCAAGTAGATCTTATCAGGTTCTTCACTGAATAAGATAATCTGAACGATGCCTTTGGTCCATTTCAGCAGTTCATCACGGTCGATCGTATCGATCTGGATCTTGTTCCCGGCAAACAGCACATCATAATCCTTCCCGAACAGCTTCTTCTCCCCTTCCAGGAAAAAGGCGTACAGCACATCCGATTTAGTATAATTAAATAAATAGATCTCCACATTGCCTGTCACCATCCATTTCTGGTCGTGCGGCACGAAAGCGAGGTAGATGCCCGGGGTGTTTTTAGCACGGAAGGAGTAGTTGCCCAGGGAGGACTGGCGGTCGGCGGTCGGCGGCATGTCCCGAGGAGCTTGCGACGAGGGATCAGCGGTCGGCGGTCGGCGGTCGGCGGTCGGCGGTCGGCGGTCGGCGGTATTACCGTCTTCTGACTTCTGACTTCCGTCTTCTGACTGACGACTAACGACTGACGACTGACGACTAAAGGTTGGTGCCCGGAAATCCTCCGCAAACATCCTCTCCGCCCTGCCCTGCGGCTCGATTTTCACCAGTTCGTTCGTCACGGTCGGGATCTCGAAACCATCTTCGATCATCACATTGACCATTGAAGGGCTGATGATCTTTGAAACAATGCCGCCGCCTTTGGTATTAAGGAACTTTACTTTATCGCCAATCTGGAATTTCATCATTGTGGATTTTGGTACAAAGGTAAGGCAAAAGGAGGTTGTGAGGTGGTGAAGTGGTGAAGTGGTGGAGTAATGAGGTTTTGAGGTTGTGAGGTTTTGAGGTTGGGGGGTGGTTGAAAAAGTCCCGCCAGGGACGACAGTATGGTAGCCCTGTAAGGAC
>CAYJNJ010000145.1:0-5807 GCA_964371595.1 uncultured Bacteroidales bacterium
GTCCCTGGCTTACACATATGGTAGTGCCGGTGTTGACACCCTCATAGGTAATTTCATAAATCGTCGTTGCCGAAGCATTCGGATCAGTGATCCAGAGGTTATTTCCGTCGTCGCAAATGCCCCAGCATAAACTGATCGGGCTTGGGGCTGGAAATTGCATGATTACATCCCCGACATCGCGGCTGCCATTTTCCGCTTCCGGCCAGTATTCAAGCGGGGGATACCATGTAAGGATGGCGGCATCGTCCGGGGCATAGCCTTCCAGGCTGTCGGGCGGGAAAAGGTACTCACAGTAAAAGGTGTAATAATCCTTAGAAGATAAGCCGCTTGTGTAGCGGGCTGCTACGGAGGCAGTAAACGTCTGTCCGTAAATAAGAGGAGCAAAGTCCCAATGGGTATTTGTTGTTTCAGCAACAAGGGTGTCATCGAGAAAAACCCAGAAATCGATGTAATTTGCCGGCTGATCCGGAACCTGTATCTTCACATTGTCGATGGCCCAGCCAGAAGCCCATCCTCCATTATCGTCAGCATGGAAGGCAAACCATATCAGCTCTGGACCGCCAGGTCCGCTTAAGGCATCGAGGTTAATTTCCTTTTCAGTCCAGCCTGGATCCGGCATAACCTGGTATATAACTTCCCACGTTTCGCCACCGTCAAGTGAGTATTCCACAAAGGCAAGCTGGCCAAAACCACCATCGTAGAAACTGTCAAAAGTCAATGCATATCCTTCACTCTCCCGCAGATCAATAGGTGGAGTTATCAAATAATCACAGCAACCATCCAGCGATACCGCATAAAAACTGTCCCATTCCGGAATTTCCCAGCCTGGTGTACTATTACTATCTGTGCGCTCCCAACCATCCTCTTCCGGATCAATCTGCCAGCCGGCCGGTGGAAACATCGGGTCTTCAAAATCCTGATCCAATGCAGTTATCAAAGGTTCACACCAGGTTCCCTCGAGTGATATAGGATCGATAGTCAGGCAGGTTGGGGGATATTTCTTTTCGCTCAATACAATGTTGATTACCTTATCTTCATTAAAAACAATGTTATTAAGGGTGTAAACATCATAACCAATTTTAAAAGCCCTGATGTTATAATGTGCTCCTGGAATAGCTTCGAATATGACGGTTCCACTTGAATCAGTTATAATAAAATATATATTGCTTATATTAACCTCTACGCCAACAGGTAATAGGCCAGTGGAAAGACTTATGTTTATTGTTACCTCGAAATCGACTTCATTAAAACGGGCATTTGATATCCGCGGGTATGAAATGATCAGAAATGAAGAAACCAGTAAAAGCGCTGAAAATTTTTTCATGGCTGTTTTATTTGGTTAATATGAACGGATGCCTTTGGAGACATTTTTTCCTGGCTTTGATCGGGAAGTATTTATAAGACATTAATAAATACGTAATAGTTGCATACCGGGAAAATAAATCTTGGTGCGCCTTCGTGAAATCCTTAGTGCGCCTTTGTGGTTAAATGTACAAACCTGGAAGTCCCCTTAAAACCGTCACTACTTTTTAGACAGATATAATAAATCCCGGATGGATATCCCTCAAGATTTAACCGGATTTCTTCAACATTTTTATAATCCTGTGTTAGCATAAGAACACCTGAGGAATTAAATAATGAAGCAGTAAATTCCCTGTCAGATGTCTTTTTTTCCGGGATGATCATAATGTAACCCGACGCTGGATTGGGATAGAGACTAAAACATCCCCGCATCCCGGCTTCCCCGCTTCCCTGCCCCCCGGCTTCCCCGCTTCCCTGCCCCCCGGCTTCCCCGCCTCCCTGCTCCTCAATCCCCACCATCAGCGTATCCCCGTAAACCCCGCTGTGACGTGTATTGTACTGAAGTGTTGGCAAAATAGCGAGTGAATTATCCATATCGACATCAGCATTCCATAAATAAACGTTCAGGTTTCCGGAAATATCATCAAAGCCTGCCCCGGAAATATCCATCGTGCCATCATGGTCAATATCGACGACCATAGGATTTACGAAGAAGGTGCTGCCGTTAACCGGTAGCGGCCAACCTTCAGTAATTGTTCCGTCATCGTTGTAAGCATGATAATTCCCGGTAGAAGAGTTATCGTCAAACATGAGTTCGATCCGACCGTCATCGTCGAGATCGGCTAAAATGATCTGGCTGTTGATGCCCCAGAGATCCACGATAGGGAATCCGTCAAGGGTATCGGCGCTGAACCCGGTCCAGGCATAAACTTTATTCACGGGGGTAAGCGAAATGGCCTGGTCGCCCACGGCTATGTCGAGCTGCCCGTCGCCGTTTATATCGCCGACCGAAGGAGGCCCGTAGATCCAGGTGCCGGTTATTTTAGGCCATCCGTCAAGCGGGTTGCCCATGTAATCGACCACATGGATCGCCCCGCTGCCATTCTCAGTGCTGTGGTCGCCGAAGATGATCTCCCGGTTGCCATCATTATCAAGATCTGCGAGGACCGGGGTTGAATATGAGAAAACCCTTCCCAATCCAGGGTAATAAGGGAATCCGTCCATCAAGATACCATCGGCGGTAAAAGCATGCAGGCCATAATAAGATTCGGTCACGATTTCCGGGATGTCGTCGCCGTCGATGTCACCAACTGCTGCATCCGAGCCTGGAACATAGTCCATCCTGATGGGCCAGTTAGGGTAGACAGTCCCGTCACCGCTGAAGACGTACACAAATCCATCCGGCCAGTCCCTGACAGTGATAATGACCTCCATGGCCCCATCAGCATTAAGGTCGGCGAGGACTGGGGTTCGCACCCCGCCACCTTCGGTTGTAACCGGAAAACCTTCTACATCCGAACCATCGCCCTCAAAGGCATAGACTGTTCCAAAGACGAAAGTGGCCGTCTGGTGGGTAGTCACCACAACTTCGCCTTTGCCGTCACCGTCGATATCGCCGAAAGCAGCAGCCCCGTCGGTAGGAAAGTCCAGGGATTGTGGCCATCCGGCTACGTTTGAACCGTCGACATTCAAAGCAATTAATGTGGAACCGGCCGGGTAAATAAGCTCCATCTCCGGATCCTCGTCGAGATTGCCATAGACCCCGCCACGTTCATTCGATCCGGGTGTTGAAACAGGAAACCCGGGAAAAACTTCAATACCTTCCCTGGAATAATCTCCTGGTAAATGTCTGGTATCCGGTTCTGCTATAACAATTTTTCCTTCCACATCGGGAAGAAACCGTACCGGGTAATTCTCATCAATGCAGGAAGCATCGACCACTTTGAACTGCCCTTTTACATAAAAAGTACAGATTAAGAAAAGGAACGATATGGAAAGCAGCTTTAGCACAGGCTACCTGATAAGTACCTTCTGCACAGCCCTCCGGTTGCCTTTTTCGGCGATCAGCAGGTAAAGGCCGGTTTTCAGGGTCCCTGACTTGCCCTGGTCTTCAGACCAGGGTAACTCAACAGACCTCCCGAAAGCATCAATCAGCCTGAGCTGGACATCTCCCGGTTTTTCGCCGTTGATCCTGATATTTATCACATCAGTCGCAGGATTCGGGTAGACTTCCAGGGTAAAGTTTTCAGCCACAGGTTCTGAAATGCCGACGAGTGTATTTTCAACTTCTACGGCAAGCAGTTCAGAAACAATTCCTTCACCGCATTCATTGGCTCCGGCAACGGAAATGTAGGCCGTACCGGTAAAATCACTGTCCCAGCTAACGGTGGCGTTGGTTTCATCTTCTATAATAACACCTGCGGATACAGGTTCGAGGAACCAGTTGTAAGATGTCGCTTCTTCCAGTTCTTCGACAGAATATTCTGAAATCTGTTCCACGGCCAGATCAACATAGACCGGGCCAAGTGGTGTGCCGGGCGCCTGCGGGATGCCGCTGAAACCTAGGTCCATATCATCTGTCACTGAATTCCCGCCATCATCCCATAAAGACAGGGTCAGGACTACCTCACCGGCTTCGATATCCGTGCTGCTGGGATTATATAAAGGCTGCATGTTTGTATTGTCATCGAATGTCCCCGTACCGGACGTTGCCCATTCAATCTGGGTATAATCGGTCCCGTAGGATTCTTCGACAAGGTATGAACTTCCGGTACAGACCTTGTCATCCGGACCCGCCCAGATGGTCAGTGCCAGCGGGGAAGGCAGGACAATATAGTCGATCCATGCGCAGTCGGATCCGCCGCTGCCGATATTGTTCTTCTGGTATACCCAGTGGAAGGTTTTATAACCGGCAGTCACGGCAAAAGCTTCTCTTTTCCAGCCACCTGTCGTTCCCGACCAGTCTTCGATAAGCGTGTTGTTGATATAGAATTTCAGTAAATCCGATGATTCCGAAGATACTTTACGATAGAAAACAATGCTGTCATCAGCCATAACATGATAATTCAACGAAATTTCAGTAGACTGGTTATGGGTGATGGTGCCTGATTTAATACAATAAAAGCCTTCATAAGGATAGGTGCTGATAACCTCCCAGGGTGCATTCCCGGCAAATTCCCAGTTATATTTGGTGAAATCTCCGGTTTCAAAATCTTCGCATTTCGGGCTGACCTTCAACGGGAAGATCCTGTCAACCAGCAGGTCACCCATGGTTAGCTCATTATCGAAATCCACTTTAATTCCTTCCGGTGTGTTTTGATCGACAAGCACATTAAAAGTTTTATTAAAAACCCCGAATGAGCCGATAGAAGCGAAATTTTGCAGCGGGTTGGTTATTTCAACGAAACCGGAACGGCCTTCAAGGAACACATCGACGTCATAAGCCACGGCATGGCCGCTGTTGTTGTAATTGATGGTCAGTTCCGCCGTTTCGCCCGGATCCAGCTCACCGTCGGCGTTGCCGCCTTCAATATCATCGATAGTAATCGTATTGATGTTAAGTATCGGGGCATTCATTTTCATAATGAAAATACTTTCCCAGCTCAGGTCACCGCTGACGCTATTCAGGGTAAATGTTACCGGATGCTGATCGGGGACGTCACTGGAGATCGAGAAAGCAAAGCCGTTTTCGATGGAAGCCGTTCCACCAGCCGGGATAACCGGGTAGAGCTCGCTGAAATCGGTAATAATGATATAAGTATCTTCCGTTGAAAGGGTAACGGTAACATTCGTGGCATCTGTAATACCGGCATTTTTCAGTTCAATGCTGAGATCGACCGATTCGTCATAGTCAGGCAGGCCGTTTTCATTGCCGTCTTTATCGTCGATCACATAATCTTCTAAAACCACATAAGGCCCTGTAGCCGGGATGACATCGATGCCTGCGATATAAGGCAGGTAATTGAAGCCGGTGATGGTAAGGGTAGCAGTGCCGATGGTGTTAAGTTCGGCAAAAGTGAGGGTAACAGTACCGTCTTCGATGACACCCGTGCTGAGGTGTGTGTCGTCGAGACTGAGTGTTGCGCGGCCGCCTTCGGCATCGCACATTACGATAAGCTGGGTTGATCCAAGGAAAAGTATCGGGTCATGGATCACGGTCATAGTTGCAGGCATAGCGGTACGGACCATCAGGCTGGGGTCGCCGAAGCATACCCAGGTGTCGGTCATTTCATCACCGCCGCCGCCGAATTCGTCATTCATCTGCATGCAGCCATGCATGGAAAGCGCGCCGAAGGTACGGTTGATGAACCCGGGATAGGTTTCCACGAGAATGTCGTTCATCTCGTCCTGGCCGACCATGGGCGGGTCCCATGACTGGTTGATGGTAGATCCCAGGAAAGCTACAGCACCGGCAGGTTCATTGTTATTCGTGGACCTGAGCCAGGCTTCCGCAAAGCAGGTGCCGCCGACGAAATTGCCGTTTACGCAGGCAACCGACCAGATAT
>CAYJNJ010000146.1:0-5481 GCA_964371595.1 uncultured Bacteroidales bacterium
GAACATAAGTTATTAACAATCAAAGTGTTAATAATTGTTAAGGATCAACTAATTATAAAAACAATTATTACTATTACGTAATTCATAAACTTAGGTATATTAATATCCAAGTAAATTTAATGTTTTACTATATAACAATAATATTCTTCAAAATTTTCACAAACCTCAATATCAATCTCTTCCTCCAAAAATGGATTTCTTTGAATCCTGACCTTTTTAATTTACTCAGGTATTTATACATTGCTCATTTTGAAATCACTCCTTCCATTACTAACTCATCAACTGAATTATTTTGCATTAGCTTGACTATCACTATTACCATATTTTCATCAGCGAAAAAAAAACGCTGCTGAAGATTATTATGAACAAGAAAATTATAATCTGAACCGATCGGCAAGCATTAAAATAGTATTGGGTTTTGCTGTTATGTGCAAGTGGGTAGAGGGCCACGAACTTTTTTCAAAGTCATTGCTTGCATTTCTCACTTGGTTATCCGATATTGCAGCGTTATTGCAACTAATGTTCGAATAAAAATTTAATGCTAAGCAAAATGACAAAAGTAATCCTGACATTTCTTTCATTTCTATTCATTTCCATGATAAACGGACAGGAAGGTCAACCAAATGGTTTTGTGAACTACAGGGAATTCCAGCTAAATCAACCGTCACTGATTTTAGAATTTCAATTAAAACAAAGAACCGATGGTGATATCTTTATGACGGGTGGGATTTCAAATTACAGGTTTAAAAAAATTAAACCGCAAACTGATATTGAAAAAATTGAATGCGAAATCTGGGGGGTGAAAGTTGGAGATACTGTCTATATAAACAGTTATCCTTATTCTAAAATCAAAGGATATAACAAAATAATTGAAATTGGTTATTACTCTTATTTCATTGGCGAACCGGCAAGGACAGAGAAAGAGCAACGAGAACTGGGAATAATCGGGCCAAATGAAAGTCAAATTGCTGTTTGTTGCAAAACAGGTTATGTTATTTTACCTGACGGAGATATTAAGCATTTACGCCCGGAACTATTGTCAGAATTGTGCGCGGACAACAAACAAATCATCAATGAAATTAATAAAACGTATATAGATCTGGAAGATGTTTATGAAATGTTTGATTTCCTGAAAAAATATAACGCTTCGAAAAAGTAAAGCCTGCATGCGACGGATTTATTAACCAGTCTTCGTTGTTTTCAATTGACCATCTCGTATTTCTAAGGATGAATCCAAAAACTAGTTTAGAATTGAACGGCATTGATTATTCAAGTTTAGCGGCTTGCACAGATGCATGTAGCTTGAAGCTTGTGGCTTGTGGCTTGAGGCTTGTAGCCCCCCTATACTACCCTGCACGAAATCCCTGCTTTCAGGCACTGTTCAGCGATTAATCTGCCGGTTTTATCGAAATAGCCATCTGACATCTTATCTTCCAACCCATGCTTTTTGTAGATCCAGTCAGCATAGCGGTAATTCATCCTGTCGACCAGGATATGGTCGACTTTTCCGGCCAGTAGTTCCATAAGGCCTTCAGCCCCCGGCAATACCGGTGCGATCATCGCGTAGGTCGTAATGCCGTTGCGGTGCAACTCGTCAAGGGCTGCAATGCGTTCTTCGACCGGCGTCGCCTGCGGCTCGAATAGTTTCCTGATCGCATCATCGGCTGTAGTAACCGAAAACCCGGCTTGAAGATGGTTGAATTTCCTGAGGATCTCAAGGTCCCTGAGCACAAGTGCCGACCGGGTCTGGATCGACACGGGCCAGTCGTAGAATGCCAGCACCTCCAGGCACTGTCGGGTCAGCTCATATTTTGCTTCCATTGGCTGGTATGGATCGCAAAGCCCGCTAATCCAGACCATGGCCTTTTGCTTTTTCACGACCTCTTTCCGAAGCAATTCCGGCGCGTTGACCTTCACATCGACGAATTGCCCCCAGGGCTCCGCGTGGCCGGTGA
Organism: uncultured Bacteroidales bacterium; assembly: GCA_964371595.1. Lineage (GTDB taxonomy): Bacteria > Bacteroidota > Bacteroidia > Bacteroidales > JAGOPY01 > JAGOPY01. The sequence goes on from CAYJNJ010000146.1 coordinate 1,956, forward strand.
ACCTCTTGATGAACCGTGCATAACAGTAAGAACAGCCATGCTCGCAGCCGATATACGGATTGATCACATAGTCGTAAATCTTTGAAGCGGAAAGGATTGATTTCGCCCGGATTTCTTTGATGACCATGTGGCAAAGTTACGTAAAACGGTCGCCTGTTCGTTCTTTCGCCAACGGGTTTCCCACTTTCGTGGGAATGACAGCGTTGCAAGGCTTAAAAAGACGGCGCGGCATGTGGCTATCGTTCGTAATTCCCTCTCCAGCGGGGATCTGCTGTGATTTAAGCTCCGAATTTTGGGTCTACAAAAAAACATCCTGTTTTCAGCATTGGGACACCCCGGAAGTTTTTTGAATGATATTTAAAAATCACCTTTAGTTAAATATTAGGTTTAATCTTGGCATGAACCTATATATTACGTATCTTGTCAAGTTAAGTATTAACCAATAAAACCAAACTAATGAAAACAAAATCCCTTTTCTTAATCGTATGCTCTATTTCGGTGTTGTCTTTCACTGAAGCCTTAGGGCAGGTGGGTATCAATACGGACGGTTCTGACCCTGATGCATCCTCGATGCTGGATGTGATGTCAGTAGATAAAGGATTCTTACCACCGCGTGTTGCACTTACTTCAATAATTTCTGCCAATCCAATTACTTCACCTGCAACAGGGTTGCTTGTTTATAATACTGCAACTACCGGCACATCGCCAAATAATGTAATACCGGGTTATTATTATTGGAATGGTACTCGTTGGTTATCCATTGCACCTCCACAGGGAACAAATCCTGGTGATATGCTATACTGGAATGGTACACAATGGATTATTGTGACTGCAGGTTCTCCTGGACAGTTTTTACAATTTTCTCTATCAAATGTACCAACCTGGAGTGGGGTTGCTTTTCCTACACTTACAACCACATCCGTTTCTCTTATTACTGCAACCACTGCCACTTCCGGAGGCAATATTACCAATGACGGTGGCGCTGCAGTGACAGCCAGGGGAGTATGCTGGGGTACCTCATCAAATCCGACAACTGCTGGCACCTATACTATAGATGGTAGCGGAACAGGGGAATTTGTCAGCAACCTGGCAGGACTGACATCGAGCACTTTATACTATGTAAGGGCTTATGCACAAAACACGATGGGCACTGCCTATGGCGATGAGGTGAGTTTTACAACCCTATTCCTGCCTGTCATTGGCCAAACTTATGGAGGAGGAGTTATTTTCTATATTGATGGTACCGGACAACATGGGCTGATTGCCGCCACCAGTAATCAAAGCACGGGTGCACCATGGGGGTGTGACGGAACTTCAATTGGAACCTCTACAGCAATTGGAAGCGGACAAGCCAATACAACTGCTATTGTCAACGGGTGCAGTACAGCAGGCATTGCAGCAAGACTCTGTGATGATCTTGACCTGAACGGATATACCGACTGGTTTTTACCATCGAAAGATGAATTGTACCAGATGTATGTGCAAAAGAGCTTTATTCCTGGTTTTACCGGTGGTTGGTATTGGAGTTCCTCCGAGGCCAGTTCTGCCAACGCATATATGCAGGACATAGGCACTGGCGAACAGACCTACGTCACTAAGGCCTACCAGCCCAATGTGCGTGCTGTTCGGGCTTATTAACTATTTGTCTATTTATTTATTTGTCAATTTGATAGCCGGCTACAATACTTCATGCGCTACAGGCAACCAGATCACCTAGCAGCCATCCCCGCCTCCCCATACAGTGAATTCAAATTCCTGCCTGACCATAGTGCCCTGCGAATCTGACGCAGGCTTCCAATCGGGCATTTCGTTGATCACATCAAGCAGGATTTTGTCAATGCCTGCATTTCCCGAAGATTTGGAAATCATAGCATCGGTTATTTCTCCTTTTTCATTGACAGCGAATCTTACCACGGTTGGCTGAATGTCTTTTGATTCATCCTGGGATATTTTAACGATCGCATTTCTTTTGATATATTGTGAAAGCTGCTCATAACCATCGGAGTATTGCGCTTCCGTATCCGGGACCAGCGTGACGGAATAATGCATATTGCCGTTCTCGGTTACGTTGGTTAATGAGTTCTTACGCTGATAGCCGATGTTAATTACGATTTCATCCCCAAAATCCAGGGAACCAAGCATCTCTAACTGGTCTTTGCTGAAGATGTCGTTAGAACCGCTGGCTGTAAGCGGAATGCCGTTGCTTGTAACAGATATCTCTGATGAAATATAACTGTCTATCCAACTTGTAGGATAATAAGGGATAATGTCACCCATGGACCTGGCTTTGCTTAGCTTATCCATGGTTATAGGATGATCGTACTTTCCCTGTACACTGAAGTTCAGATCCTGGGTAAACCCATTGCTAAAGAGCAGGGTTAAAAATAAGCTGATTATCAACGTTTTCATATTTCTCGTTTTAAAGAATGAATGATCAATTAAAACAATTGAAATATAAAATTTGTTCAAAGAAAAGAAAACGTTTTCATCTTCTTATTTTTACCTCGCCGGTTAACCTGTTCGGGATTTCGCCGGATCAATCACTTCACCACCATCACCATTCCTTCGTAGACCTTTTTTGCGCCTCTCATGTTCTGGCCGAAGATCCTGAAAATGTAAGTATCTGCCGTGACAACATTCCCTGCCTGGTCCCTCCCGTCCCAGATGCATTCCGGTGTGGTGATAGGCGATTCATAGACCTGTGTCCCCCAGCGGTTGTAAATAATGATCCGGAAAACGTCAATGATATCGCCGGTTGTCCCGCCGATGGAAAAACAGTCGTTCAGACCGTCGCCATTGGGTGAAAAGGCATTGGGCACAAATATCTTGATATCCTCAACAATGCCGATCTCAAGCGTATCGCGGTCCCAGCAGCCATGCTCGGTTTCGGTGTACATCACAACCATATACATTCCTGGTGCGCCATAGGTATGACGCGGGTCATCTTCTGTGGAAACAGTTGTTGAATCTCCAAAATCCCATGTAATCAGGGCAAACGGAATATTGACCATTTCTGTGAAATTAATGGTCGGATTATCAATGGTGGCCGCCTGCGGATCGGCAGTAAAATCCGCTACCGGGACTTCATACACCTCGACGGCATCATTTAACGTGAACGTGTTAATGCACCCTGTGGAGTTGGTTACGGTAAGCGTTACATTGTAATTTCCCGGTTCCGGATAAATGTGGGAAGGATTGGCCAGGGTTTCCGTCGTTCCGTCACCAAAATCCCAGAGGTAGGTGGGGTTCTCAAGGTTTGATGATATGTTGGCAAATGATGCGGTAACAGGCTGGCAATCCTTGTTGTTAACGGCCGTGAATGCCGCTATCGGCTCCGGGTTGACCTGGAACTGGAAAGAGAAATCCTCTTCGCAACCTGTTTCCTTTATGTTGAGGGTTATGGTTTTCAGCCCGGCATTGCTCCAGATCACCTGGGGTGGCGTGATATCAGTGCTGAAAGACGGAACGCCATCGTCGAAAGTCCAGTAATAATCAGCGCCAGGCAAAGGCGCAACGATCGACTGGA
>CAYJNJ010000147.1:0-5423 GCA_964371595.1 uncultured Bacteroidales bacterium
CCTGTAGGATGACCCTATGCTCTTTTCGAGGAATTTACGGGCTTCTTCACGTGTTTTGTACCGTACAGGAAAATCAGCGTCGAAAGTATAAACCTGGCCGTTGATTTTTATATTGAAACGGGCGGTGATTTTGTAAGATGAGGTCGACTGGAATGCCCTAATTTCATCTTCCCTTTCCACGATCAGCCTGACAGCCACCGATTGCACGCGGCCGGCCGACAGGGCAGGCTTCACTTTTTTCCATAGCAGCGGTGAAAGCTCAAATCCGACGAGGCGGTCGAGCACACGGCGGGCCTGCTGGGCATTGACCAGGTTGCGGTCGATCTTGCGGGGATTATCGATAGCTTCCATGATCGCCGTCTTGGTGATCTCATGGAATACGATCCTTTTGGTTTCGTCCGGGTCAAGACCGAGAGCGGAAACCAGGTGCCAGGATATGGCTTCGCCTTCGCGGTCCTCGTCAGTCGCTAACCAGACGAATTCCGCGTCCTTCGCAATTTTTTTCAACTCGGCGACGACCTTTTTCTTCTCCTGGGATATTTCATACATCGGGGCGAAACCCTTTTCAATATCCACACCCAGGCCCTTTTTAGAAAGGTCCATCACATGGCCGAAGCTCGAACGGACAATATAGTCTTTCCCGAGGAAACGCTCTATTGTCTTGGCCTTAGCCGGGGATTCAACGATTACAAGGTTTTTGATCATAATTTTTTGGTTTAGCCTCAAGCTTCAAGCCTCATGCCACAAGCTTCAGAGTTCAAGCTTATGGCTTGAGGCATGTGGCTTGAGGCATATGGTTTACTGAGATAACTTATTTATAAAACTACTCATTAATTTTTGCTTGTCTCTTATTTGTCCTACTAATTCATTCAACCGACTTTTATCACTAATATTCATATTTTGAGACAATGTAATTTGTGTTTCCAATTCGAAAGCTGAACCAAGTGCAATTTCAATAAACCTTTTCTTGTCTTTTTCACTTGATCTGCTATTCCCTTCTGCAATATTGCTTGGGATGGAAATAGCTGCTCTTAGTATTTGATTTCCCAGGGTATATTTTTCAAAGTTTGGCCAGGAATTTACAATCTTATAAGACTCTTGCGCGATATCCATGCCCTTATTCCAAATCAACAGTTTCTTAAAATCCCGCATACTCAATGTAGATTACCCTTGTACTATTTGCCTCAAGCCTTAAGCCTCAAGCTTCAAGCTTCAAGCTTCAAGCCTCAAGCCTCAAGCCTCAAGCCTCAAGCTTCATGTTTTGGCCTTTGGCTTGCGGCTTGCGGCCCATTTCCCTCAGCACCAATCATTCCCCTGGAATTTTGAGGCCGCAAAAGTACAACTTTATTTATTAATCGGGTTTTTACCAAAATATACCCGGTCGGAGGAAAAAAAAGTTTTTTTAAGTTTTCAATCCCTTTCGAATGGCCTTTTCTTCAGCCACCAAAACACGGAAACACTAAAACACACTAAAAGGATTGATTTAACATTCTGTATTTTGTGACATTTTGTGTTTTTGTGTTTTCGTGGCTTATCTGGCAGTCTCCAATATCTGATTTATTTTGAATTTGCAATCTGCAACCTGGAATTTATATAGTATTCGGAATTTGGTAATTGGAATTTATTTGGTATTTGGTGCTTGGTGCTTGGTGCTTGCCTCGCATTTAGTGCCCATCAGTCAAGCTAGACATTCGAAAGTGCGCGTTCGAGGGTGTCGAATTTATGATGATAATCTTCCATCGAGCGGCGGATTACTTCGTGTGCTTCATCAATACCGAACACATGGGTGATGACCACATTGCTTTCATGGCCGGGAAGGTCTTTATAGGTAAGGAAGTAATGTTTCAATCGTTCCACCACCAATCCGGGCAATTCGGAAATATCGTTAAAATGACCATAAACCGTATCGTTGAACATAACGGCGATGATCTTGTCATCCGACTCATCCCTGTCGATCATCCTGAAACCGCCGATAGGCCTGGCTTTTACGATGATGTTCCCGTGGGAGATCACTTTTTCGGTCAGTACGCAAATATCGATCGGGTCGCTATCGCCTTTGATGTTCTTCCTCCCTGATTTCTCCATGCAGTATTCCGCTACGCGTTGAGAGCTGAAAGTTTGGGGCACGAAGCCATACAATGCCGGCACAACGTTCGAGTATTTCTGCGGGCGGTCGATGCGGAGGTAGCCCGATTCCTTATCGATCTCGTATTTTACCGTATCGGTCGGCACCATTTCGATAAAAGCCGTAACGATAACCGGCGCCTCACGGCCAATGTCAACGCCATGCCAGGGGTGAGACTTATAACGCAGGCCCATTAACCGGCCGATAGGATCCATTAAAATGTTTGACATAACTATATTGTTCTATTGTTCCAGTGTTCCAGTGTTCCAACCTCACCCCCTTACCCCCCTGCCCCCTTTTCCCCCTCTCCAAAATGGAGAGGGGGCCAGGGGGTGAGGTCTTTTGCAGGCCAGGGGGTGAGGTTGTCGCGGCAAAGGTAGATAAACTACCGACACCGTGCTACTTTCACCCTTCCCGCTCCGGATTCTCACTGAGGAAGGCTTTCCAGCCGGTGAATTTTTTCTCCTGCTTCCCCGGGCTGTTCTGGAAATAATGGCAGACTGCAGCGGCAAGGCCGTCGGTGGCATCCAGGTACTGCGGCGATTGGGTAAACTGTAGCAAAGTCTGCAGCATCAGGGCTACCTGTTCCTTGGAAGCACTTCCGCTGCCGGTGATCGACTGCTTGATCTTGCGCGGGCTGTACTCAAAGATCGGTACCGTTCGTGATAAGGCCGCTGCCATTGCAACACCCTGCGCCCGCCCCAGTTTCAGCATCGACTGGACGTTTTTTCCAAAAAACGGCGCTTCAATCGCCAGCTCATCCGGATGATATTCATCGATCAGGCTGACCGTCCTCTCGAATATTTTTTTTAACTTGTCCTCATGTTCGGATAATTTGTGCAGCTTCAGCACACCCATGGTCAGCAACTCTAATTTTTTATCCCTGACCAGGATGATGCCGTAACCCATTATCGTCGTGCCGGGATCAATGCCCAAAATTATCCGTTCCTTTGCCAAAGATTTCTGAATTAGAGAATGTCCGATCAAAAGACAAATATACGGAAAACCTTCAATTACCTGATCCGGGCCGTTATCATACTGGTTACCTACGGATTTATCTACCACCAGGTTTTCGTGGAAAAGAGGCTGCAGGATATCCCGGGGATCTACCAGCGGATCATAGAACTTGACAATATCTGGCTGATGTCGTCCCTGTTACTTTTCATGATGCTGGTCAACTGGGGGCTGGAGGCGCTGAAGTGGCAGCTCCTCATCAGGAAGATAGAGAAGCTGTCATTTTTCCGGGCGTTCAAAGCTGTCATGACAGGGGTTTCGGTCAGTCTTTTTACGCCGAACCGCACCGGCGATTACCTTGGCCGCGTGTTTATCCTCGACAAGGGGAACCATATCGAAGGGATACTGATCACCATAATCGGCAGCTTTGCACAGCTCATCATCACCATTTGTGCAGGGCTGTTTGCCCTGCTCACTTTCACCGACCATTACCTCCGGATCAAATACCACCTGCCGGATTACCTGCTTTCTGGGCTGATCCTGCTGATCCCGGCCACCGTTTTCATCATTATCCTGTTTTATTTTAATATCAGGCTCCTTACTGATCTGGCAATACGTTATTTCCCTGGGAAATGGGAGAAATGGCTTATTTATACCCGCGTATTCAGTAGGTACAGCAAAAAGGAACTTTTGTGGAACCTTTTGCTCAGTTTTGCCCGCTACCTGGTTTTCTGCACCCAGTTCTTCCTGCTGCTGAGCCTTTCCGGGGCCGGCCTTCCTTTATTGCAAGGACTGATCCTCATCCCGGTCATCTATCTTATCATGGCCGTCATCCCTTCCGTCGCCCTCACCGACCTCGGCATCCGGGGATCGGTCTCACTTTTTGTCATCGGTCTGTATTTTACAAATTACCGGACCGGATTTCCCGATACCAGCCTGGCTATTGTCACCGCATCATCGGTCCTGTGGTTTGTAAACCTGGTATTACCTGCGGTACTGGGCACTTTCTTCGTCTTCAGCCTTAAATTCTTCAGAAAATGAATTGGTCACTGGTTATTGGTCACTGGCTTTTTGTTCCAGGTCCTTGTAGCTTGTGGCTTGCAGCTTGTGGCCTATTTTATTCTTTGTTGATTGGTTTTTTCACTTTTGGATGGTATTGGAGGAAAAAGTCGTCAGTCGTCAGTCTTCAGTCGTCAGTCTTCAGTCGTCAGTCTTCAGTCTTCAGTCTTCAGTCTTCTGTTAGTGTAGTAATTGCGGTTAGGGATGAGGAAAGATATATCCGGGATTTGCTGGAAGATTTGCTGGTACAGGATTACCCGGGGGAATTCCTGGAAATCATTGTTGTGGATGATCATTCGACAGATAATACCCATAAGATTGTAAGTGACTTTATTGATAAACATCGCTTCCCGGAATTCATCCTTTTAAAAAATACAGGTATAAATGGATCAGGAAAAAAGGCTGCTATTGATTTCGGGATCAAACATTCATCAGGAGATATTATTATTACGACCGACGCAGATTGCCGGGTAGGACCGGGATGGATTTCATCTTTAACCGGGCAATTTCAGGAAGAAAAAATTAGTATGGTCTTTGGACCTGTAGCTTATCAAACAAGTAAAAATATTACGGATAAATTCCAGTCGCTCGAATTCCTGGGCCTGGTAGCATCAAGTGCCGGGGCCGCGATGGCAGGTCATCCGTTCATGTGCAACGGGGCTAATCTTGCTTACAGGAAAAGCGCTTTTCAGCAGGTAAAAGGGTATGAAGGCAATGAAAAGTACATTTCCGGCGACGATGTTTTTCTTCTACATAAAATGAAAAAAGAATTTGGAAGGAAAGCTGTTGTTTTTTGTAAAAATGAAAACGCAATAGTAAAAACCTATCCGCTCCCCGGCCTGAAAAGATTCATCAGCCAGCGCATCCGCTGGGCTTCGAAGAGCAAAAGTTACAAAGATCCTCTTTCAATACTAACCGCGATTGTCGTATTCTCTTACAGTCTTACAGTCTTATCCTCCTTCATCGCCGGTTTCTTCGATCCGGTATTTTTCCTGGCTTTCGGTGGATTATTTATGTTGAAAATGATGGCAGATTTTCCGTTAATTTTAGGAATAACAGGTTTTACGGGTCAGAGAAAGCTCATGAGATGGTACATTCCGTTCCAGGTAGTTTATCCTGCATATGTGGTTTTAGCTGGAATGCTAAGCTTCGTGAAAAGAAAAAAATGGTAGGGACAATCGTGTAATTTACTCCCCTCCCCTTGATCCCCTCCCATGCCAATTTCATCTTATGTCTTGTCCTGAAATAGGTTGACAATAGAAACAACGAAATGTCAACTTAAAAC
>CAYJNJ010000148.1:0-5262 GCA_964371595.1 uncultured Bacteroidales bacterium
ATTCATACTATATCCAGCTCCTTCTTAAATTCTTCTCTTGGAGAAATTTTTGATAAGTACGGCTATGATGTATTGAGATCAAGAATTAAGATCACTCATTATACTACATCATTGGCAGGCGCAATTACCAAGTATGTTAGCGATCTGAAAACCTCTCAGGTTTCCTGATCAGGTGTCATATAGACGAAAATCGACCATCGAAATTCGACAATCAATCCTTACCTTCCACAATCCTGATCTCCTCCTCCGTCAGCCCATATAACTGGTAAACAATCTCATTGATGCGGCTTTCGCAATAGGCGATCAGGTTTTTACCAGTCGTTTGCCATCAACTATTAACTCGACCATCGAAATTCGACAATCGACAATCAATCCTTTCCCTCAACAATCCTGATCTCCTCCTTCGTAAGCCCATATAACTGGTAAACAATCTCATTGATCCTGCTTTCGCAATAATCAATCTTGGATTTTATCTGGTCGATTCTTGAAGGTAATTTTTCATCCTTTATGTCAGCGTATAATTGCAATAATTGATCGACTAGATGATCAACTTCTTCCTGTATCTTATTGTTTACGAAAGGAATAGGCAATTCACGAACATTTTGCAATAATAATTTCGGGAACGCTCCTTTAAATGCATTTGCTGAGGTATTTGAATGGTAAAATGAAATCAACTTTGAATTTATAATTGCTAGTAAAACTTTGATACTCAATTCTATTGATTTTACCTTTATTCCATCCACAGAATTTGAAAATACATAATCCCCATCGATTATTGTCGCCTGAATAATTCCTTTAGCTGTAATCTCTCTAACTATTATTCTTTCACCTTCAAACCAAATTCTACTTCTAGGAGCAGCCAACCATCTGCCATAATCAACAAAACCACCTTTCCAATTTAATTGGTATCTGCTTATTTCACCACCACCAATTAATGGACGATGTGTTGAGCTTTTTTTGAAAGATGAATGAAATACTTTTGATTTTGATTCATTGCCTTTTTGTGGCGGAGTTCCTTTACCATTTTCATAAATCTTCACTCCCCAAATTACATCAGCGAAATCATTAAGTTTACTAGTTATATTTCTTATTTTGCCTACTACTATATTTTTACTTTCATTTGAATAAACCGGGAAAATATAATTATTCGTAGCAGTAATTAATTTTAAATCAACGGTGTAAGTTTCTTCATGATCTAAGTCCCATCTCTCGATTCTAAAACTTTCAATAGGATTTTCATTAGTAATTATTAATACACATGTTTCTACCGTCGCTTCTTTGAACGTGCGTTTTGGTGTAATAACAAAATTTTTAATTTGGCATTCTTCTGAAATATATTTTCTGATTTTTATGTCGTAAGTAGAAGCTACCCATGCAGAAGGAATAATAAACCCTAAATAACCCTCTGTCCTAATTAGAAATTTTCCTTTTTCAATGAATAATACATATGAATCTAGCTGATAATTTGCCACTTGATATTTTGACCTTAAATAAGCATCTTCTTTTATACTCAATGTGGCTCCGTAAGGCGGATTCCCGATCACTGCATCAAATCCTCCCTGTTTAAAAACTTCCGGAAAAGCATTTTGCCAGTTAAACGGTTTGATTTTCTTTTCCAGGCCAAAATCCAGCTCGGCACCGTAAAAATCGGTATCGATCAAGCTATTCCCGCTTTTGATATTATTGTCAAGAGTCGGCAGCACTCTTTCATTCCATAAACTGAACTGCTGCTGGATGGAAGCTTCCGTTTCGCCTTCCAGGCACTTCAGGAGAAGGCTCAGTTTGGTAACTTCAACCGCGTTAACATCAATATCCACTCCATAAATGTTGTTCAGCAGGATGCGCTTCTTCTCAGCCGTTGTGAGATATCCATCGGGGGTAATGACATTGCTTTTTCCCCCTCTCCTCCCAGGAGAGGGGCCGGGGGTGAGGTTATTAGTGGAAGTATAATAGTTCTTATGCCACTCGAGCAAATACTGGTAAGCGCCAATCAGGAAACTGCCGCTACCGCAAGCAGGATCAACTATTTTTATTTCGCTTACTTCTGCCGGTGTTTTTCCTTCAACAAGTTTTCCAACTGTATTCTTTACTATGTATTCCACGATGTATTGTGGCGTGTAATAGACCCCGCCAGCCTTGCGGACTTCAGGCTTTTCTTCGATCTTGGCATGATGTGCCGGGGTAATCCGGATGACTTTCCCGAGAAACTGCTCGTACGCACTTCCCAGGATCTCTACTGATAATACTGAGAATTCATACGGACACTCCGGGTAGTACAATTCATTGACAAGCGTCTTAATGATCTTATTATCAATTTTCAGGTGTTCACAAATACGGTCTTTATGAAAGTCAAACAGCCCTGAATTGTACTTTTCATCTGCTTTACGGAATTGCTCAAATAAATTCTGATAATAATCTCCATGGCTTAGAGCGTGTTTCAGGTTTCCATAAGGCTCAACGCTTCTGTCTTCTGCTATACGGAGAAATATGATGCGGTCAATGGTCTGCTGAACGGCGTAATTAATCTCGTCTTCGTCAAGTTCCTTGTTATTCCAGCTGATGGAAGTTGCCAGGTAAGTACGCCAGCGGTCGAGCGATTGCAGGAACTCTTTATCGACCGTTGCCGTTCCTTTTTTTTGCGTATCACTCTGGACAAACTTGTCAAAGCTTCCCTTTAGCACGCGTTCTTTTGAGAATGTGTCCCAGATGAAGTCAAACTTTGAAAGATATTCTTGAAATGTTAAATAACCTATCCGCGCGACAGAGGCTTTATCTGTTGGATTGGGTTTAACCGTGCAATCGTAAATGGATAACTCCTGAAAGTCAGTGATTATGCTTATTGGCAGTTTTGCGCTCCACCCGTAACGTCTAATTTGGTAGGCAGGTTGTATTTCGTCTTTTACAGATACGCCTGGCTTTTTTGCTTCCACAAAGAAAAGCCGCTTTCCGCCTGCCAATTTGAAAGAATAATCCGGCGCTTTTGTAGCAGTCCCGATTTTCAATCTATCTTCATGGATTACTTCCCTGTATGCTTCGGCATACCCTTGTTCATTGTCCATATCCCAGCCCAACGCCTTAAAGAAGGGATCGATAAAATCACGGCGGGTTAATGTCTCATTATATTCAGACTTCATATATGAACTATACTGTTCTTCGAAGCGCTCTACCAGTTCTGAGATTTTTTGAAATGCTGATTCTTTTGTGATCATTGATAAAAGGGTCAAAGGTTAATGTTTCTGCCATAAAATTAGTTTTTTATTGGTTATCAGTCACCGGCAACCTGGTCGACTTTGGAGGCCTTGATTTCTATGCCTTGCTGTATTTTTGAGTCCTGTCCCTGTGAGATCAAACCGTGATGGGGAAATTCGGGCTTCTCTTTGGGCTTGTTGGTGATCCTCTTTTCCAAATGCGTGGTTTATGGACTCGGTACTTCGGCTTATCGTATACCTTTCCGGTCATCGATGCGCTCTTTCTTGCCTGAAATCCTGTCAGGCCATCGGTTGAGTGCCGCTTTTACGCCTTCATCGTTCAACTGTCCGGTTCCACTGGCCGCTTTCCTTTCGGTTTGTAGTAAGTGGTTGTTGCCGTTTTTCTTCCTGCTTTCAGACTATTTGCGCACCGGTCTCGCTGCGGTCACAGAATTTTATGGTCGAAAGTATTTTCGTGATCCTCTTTTTGCTATGGCCAGGCCTTCGGTTTGCTTGTTAGACTCAATTTTCAAAAGCGAAACGCATTGAAAATTGATAGTCTAACAGTCCCGTGAATCGGGATTCACATTGTGCCAATGATGACATAAAGCCAGCAAAACTCATCTCACTACTTTCTTATTTGCCCATAATTCTATAACCGGCGAGCCAGATGCCAAAGCAAGTCTCTAGGGCAGGAGCAGAACAAAATGGAAACAACAACAACATCAAAGATCTCCGAAAGGAAAGCAGCGCTCCGCGAAACCTCAAACACAGTCGAACAATTGATGCAGGACGGTAAGATCAAGGCCACGAACCTCAATGACGGCCTTCTGGCTTTCTACAATGGCAAGAGAAAGAACACAGTATGGATGACTCTGGAACAGTGGCAAACTGCCGGCTACTCCGTTCGCAAAGGCGAAACCGCTCAAATGATTTGGGGCAAGAAGGTTGACAAAACCAACGAAGCCGGAGAAGCTTTCTCTTACTTCCCGATCCTTTTTGTCTTCTCCAATTCACAGGTTGACAGGACAGTGAAAAATTTCAACAGCGCGACTGTAAAATCGGAAACGGTCCCCTTAACTGAACCTGATACAGTTTTTGGACCTGTGACTGGTGAAGATTTGCCCTTCTAACCGGAAGAAGGACAACCCCAGAAGACCGGCTGACGATGTCAGTCGGTCTTTATTTTGCCAGATCCTCTTAAGCCCTTAAAATATTTCTTTCCGGTTATCTTTTACAATAAAATAAATCTTACCGAGATTTCTTATAAACTGAATTACAATATGAAATCTCATCTGTACAATCGATTCAAAAAAAGCACTGGATTATCAATGATCAGTTAAAGCAAAAGTGCCATGGTAATCTGGAAAATCTGTGAATGTTACAACATTTCATCTTTTATGTGTAATGCATCTGTTCCAAACTATGCCTACCTTTACTTTGCGAAAGTCAAAAAATTTCAATTAAAAAAATATTATGAAAACAAAAGAAGTTAATTTAAGAACGAAAAATCCCAAAAGACTTAAACCCCTTAAAAGTAATTTGCAAACAATCCTATCGATTGTATTCGGTGCACTATTAATGATATTTGCAACACTTCCCGCTTCAGCACATTGCGATTCTTATGATGGCCCGGTAATTAAAGATGCAACCAAGGCGCTTGAAACGAATAATGTCAATTTGGTGTTGAAATGGATTACGGATGAACAGGAACAGGAAATTATTCCTTTGTTCAATATGACCTACAATTTAAAAAACGGTGATAAAGAAGTTTATGCCATTGTGGAAAAGCATTTTTTTGAAACCCTCGTCCGACTGCACCGCGAAACCGAAGGCGCTCCTTACACCGGATTAAAACCAGCAGGGACTACCAAACAAATTATTCAAATGACCGATAATGCCCTTGCAAAAGGAAATGTAGATGATTTTTTGGTAAATTTTAATAGTCATATTGATATGGTAGTTCGTGAAAAATATCAAAAAGTAGCCGAACTCGATAAAGTAAAGGATAATTCTAAGGAGCAAGGCAGGGCATTTGTGGAAGCTTATGTTGATTACACACATACGGTTGAAG
>CAYJNJ010000149.1:0-5074 GCA_964371595.1 uncultured Bacteroidales bacterium
ACTTAATGACAACTTAATGACAACTTAATGACAACTTAATGACAACTTAATGACACTCTAAATTAGCATCTTCCATCAGCCTTGATACAAGTTCCGGCACTCCTTCTCCCGCTGTCTTTTTAATGATCTCAAGGTTAGGGATATAGGGAACTGAAACCGCTTTCGGATCGATATAAAATTTCGGTGCACCGGCGAAAGCATAATTAACGAGTCCGGCTGCCGGGTAAACCTGGAGGCTGGTACCTATAATGATCAGGATATCTGCCTGTTCCACGAGCCGGACGGCTTCGGGGATCAGCGGAACCGGCTCTCCGAACCAGACGATATGCGGCCTTAGCTGTGATCCTTTATCGCACAGGTCGCCCCGTTTCAGCTCCCAGCCCTTCAGCTCGTAAACCAGGGAGGGATCAATGGAGCTGCGGACCTTTTTCAGCTCGCCATGCAAGTGCAGCACTTTCGACGAGCCGCCACGCTCGTGAAGATCGTCAACATTCTGGGTAATGATATCGACATCGTATTTTCCCTCCAGCTTTGCCAGTGCAATGTGGGCCTCATTAGGCGCGGCTTCCAGCAGGTTCTTCCTTCTTTCATTATAAAACTCATTGACCAGGTCCATATCCCTTTCCCATGCTTCCGGCGTGGCAACGTCCTCAATCCTGTGGCTATGCCAGAGACCATCATGGTCCCTGAACGTTTTCAACCCGCTCTCCGCGCTAATACCTGCACCCGTGAGGACAACGATTTTTTTCATTTATTAATCATTGGTAATAAAATTACGGAAAATAGTAGATGAGTTTGCAGAAAACGAATTCATTTTTTTAACCACAAAGGCGCAGAAAGTACAGCACAAAGGAACACAAAGTATTGAAATATTTTATCCATTCTTAGTGTGCCTTTGTGAAATCCTTAGTGGTCCTTTGTGGTTAAAAAGCGATGCTAAATCCGGACGCTAAAACTATTATTTTTGCAGGAAACAGATTTAAAATGAACCGAACCGAATCATTCAGAGAAAAGATAAACACCGGCTATACCTGCCAGGGAGGAGCCCTGATCATGGGAAGTGCGATGCTGGAAGGGGAAGGGGTCCCTGGTGCGCTGGTGAAGATCCCGCTGAAAACCATGAACCGTCATGGATTGATTGCAGGGGCTACGGGAACCGGCAAAACCAAAACTCTTCAGATCATGGCCGAACAGCTTTCCGAAAATGGTGTGCCTGTTTTGCTTATGGATATTAAAGGCGATTTGAGCGGGATCGCCCGGCCCGGCACTTTTAACCAGCATATCGAAAAAAGGCATAATATCATGGGCGAACCCTGGGAAGGCAAAGGATCGCCGGTTGAATTCCTGAGTTTATCCGATGAAAAGGGCGCCAGGATGAGGGCTACCGTTATCGAATTCGGTCCTGTCCTGCTTTCCCGCATCCTTGAGCTGAACGATACCCAGGCGGGTGTGGTTTCGCTGGCCTTTAAATATTGCGATGATAAGGGTATTCCCCTGCTTGATATCGATCCTGAGGCTCACCGATATCCAGGACCGGCCCAAGCTATTCTCAACATTCATGTTAGCCCTGATGGCTGAAATCTATAATACTTTTCCGGAGGTCGGGGATGCCGAAAAGCCTAAGCTGGTCATTTTTATCGATAAAGCCCACCTGATCTTCAACGAAGCCTCAAAAGCCCTGTTAAACCAGATCGAAACGATCGTCCGCCTGATCCGTTCCAAAGGCGTAGGAATATATTTCTGCACCCAGAACCCGACCGATGTCCCTGACGAGATCCTTGGCCAGCTCGGGCTGAAGATTCAGCATGCTTTGAGGGCTTTTACACCAAAAGACAGGCAGATGATCACCAAAACGGCGGAAAACTATCCTGAATCAGAGTTCTATGATGTGCCGGATTTACTGACTTCTCTGGGTATGGGTGAAGCGCTGATCACTGCACTTGATGAAAAAGGAAGGCCCACGCCGCTTGCCGCCACACTCTTGCGTTCACCCATGAGCCGTATGGATATACTTACCCCGCAGGAGATTGATGCCATCATCAGTTCTTCCAAACTCGTTCCTTTCTACAACCGGGAAATAGACAGGGAGAGTGCTTTCGAGATACTTTCCGGCAGGATAGGTCAGCAGTCAGCGGTCGGCGGTCAGCGGTCTGATAAGGCAGGGAAGCATGGGGGCATGGAGGCAGGGGATGAAGACTCCGGCATTCCTGATGTCCTGGAAGAAATCAGCAAAAACCCGATGGCAAGGCAGATTGGCCGGACACTTGTATCGGAACTAACAAGGGGGATATTTGGAATGTTGGGAGGAGGAAGGAGAAGGCGATAGAGTTTTGAGTTCTCATCACTCAAAACTCATCACTCGAAGAGTTTCATATCTTCCAGCACCCCGATAACCTCTTTCACAGAATTGGCAGACTCTTCAACCAGCTTCATTTCGCTTTTATTAAGATCGAGCTGGATGATCTCTTCGATGCCGTTTTTCCCAAGCTTAACAGGGACACCCAGGTAGATGTTTTTCTGTCCGTATTCGCCATTCAGGTAAGCACAGACGGGGAAAACCCTTTTCTGGTCATCCACGATGGCTTCGACCATTTCGGCTACTGCCGCGCCCGGGGCGTACCATGCAGAGGTGCCCATCAGGTTGACGAGTTCCCCGCCGCCTTTACGGGTCCTTTCAATGATCTTGTCCAGTTCTTCTTTATTCATCAGCTCGGTGACAGGGATGCCGCCGACAGAGGTATATCTTCTCAAAGGGACCATCGAGTCGCCGTGGCTTCCCATTAACAGGGCATGAACATCTTTTGGGGAGATGTCAAGGGCCTCGGCGATAAATGCCTTGTATCGCCCGGTATCCAGGATCCCGGCCATTCCGAAGACCTTTTTAGAGTCCTTGTTGGCCGCTTTGTAAGCGACGTAGGTCATAACGTCCAATGGGTTGGAAACTATGAGGATGATCGCATCGGGGGAATACTTGATTGCCCTTTCCACGACTTCCTTGACGATAGCAGCGTTGGTTTTGATCAAATCATCACGCGACATGCCCGGTTTCCTGGGAATGCCTGAAGTGACCACGATGACACCGGATCCTTTCGTTTTCAGGTAGTCGTTCGTATAACCGCGGACCCGCGTGTTAAAATTAAGGATGGATGATGTCTGCCAGATATCCAGTGCTTTGCCTTCCGCAACGCCTTCTTTGATATCCAGTAATATTACTTCACGGGCCAGGTCTTTTTGGGCCAGTACATTTGCAACAGTCGCGCCAACATTCCCGGCGCCAATGACGGTAATCTTATTCATAATCGTATCCTTTTTATGTTTTTTTCTTGTTGTGGCCAATCTGGAAAGTTTCTAAGCATGCAAAAATATAAATATTTGTAATACGAGCAAATGGTAATTGGGTAGTGGTTATTGGGTAGTGGTTAATGGATAGTGGTTAATGGGTAGCCTCAAATCCGAATTGAATTGCCTGTTCAAGTATTTCAATGTTTATATCTTTCAGGCTTTTGAACTTAATGCAATACCCGGTCACGCCCGCTTTGCCTATTTTATTTCCATACGTTTTGGCTAAATATGTCTTATCATTGATGCCCATGATATAGACAGATATCCCTGTTGTGTTTGCACTGAGACCAATTTGATAAAACTCCCGGGTTTTTCCATCAGCATATTTTAAGGTCTGAAGCCCATATCCTATATTTGGATTAGAAACAGTCTTATTTTCACTGTTTTTACCATCCAGGAACCATAATTTACATGCCGGCATTGTCTCCAGGATGATCCGGTGCAATTCCTGCATGTCGCTGCGTTTTGGTTCAGGTTGACTGGTAATATACTCTTTGATTTGTCCTTGTATGTTCATATAAGATGTAAAATTACAGGTTGCTCATTCAGTGCTGTAAACTTGCCGGTAACGGTCGAGCGCAGCGCCCTGGGCCGGGTTGTTTGGCCGGGCAGGCGGGCGTATTGTTAGTTCAAAGTTAAGAATTCAAAGATCAAAGTGACATACGCTCCCCGCCTGGACGGACAAAATTTAATGTCCGGGCTGGGCGCTGCGCTAATGTAAGCATGCGTATTATTTAAAACTATGGTAAATCATTAAATTGAAAACTGAAGATAGAAATCATATAATTGACATACAGTTTATTGTGTATACGGAAATAGTTCGTTACCATGTAATAATCCAATATAATATTTTTTGCTCACCTATTTTATATGCGACTCCTCTATTGTATCCATGTATTATCGCTTGAGGAAGTATATGCCAATTATTAATCAATTTAATTGCTTCTGGCTTCAACAAAGTGTGATTCCCCGACGATATAATTATTATCTTATACCCTTCACTTAAATGACAAATAGTTTTTGTAGAAATATAGTAGTCTGAAAGATTGATAATTTCACCAAAATTTGGTAGCAATTGGTTGAACGTTTTATTTAAATATCTGGCTTTTAACACTGTACTGTCAAACTCTTTTGACAATTCCCATTCAGATCCAATAATAAAATAACTAGTATCCTGAGACAAATATTGAGTTGGGTATTTCGCCTCAAACATTGATATATCTTTGATAAACGCCTGAGAATCATTATAATATAATATTTCAACATAGTAATAGGGATCAAAAAATAATAAGTTTTGGTTATAATTATTAATTATAGCATTTGAACTTACTAATTCATTAGATATTAAAGAGTTAGATTTTGGTATAAAGTTAAAAATGCTATCAACTAAAACATTATTTATTCTTTCTTTAGGCTGAAGGCTAGTTTTACATTGAAGTAGAACTAGTAGGCTCATTATTAAAACGATAATCTTATTAGTCATCATAATATGCATGCTAACGCCAGTCTGTCTAAAAACCTTCAATATTAACCATTTTTAGTTAATAAGTCAAGTACTTAAGGCACTTTATTTTATGAGGGTTTCCGGAAGTTTAAAGTATGAAATTCATACAAGGAAACAACAGGACCCGGACGCCTCTTTTTCCGGTATCATTTGACCAATCGGTTGATCCGGGAACGGAGAAGGAAGAACCCGATCCGATTAGGTGTTGATTACCAGCATGCCTATACC
>CAYJNJ010000150.1:0-4644 GCA_964371595.1 uncultured Bacteroidales bacterium
ACATTATGCTCAAACTCCTCACGTGTGACCTGCAGGAGCGTTAAGTGTAAACTGCCGGCTGTCATGCCCGGCTGCAATGTCCGGCTGATGAGCTGTGCCGGCGTCATCCTTTCCAGCAGCAGGATCAGCCTTTCGTAAGCTTGCAGGCGCAAAGGCAACGTGATCCGGTCCTTCTCCGGATTATGCATAACTGCCCTTTTCATTTCTTCATTCTTCAGGTAAGCCCGCACGATAAGGTGTACGGTAAAATAAAGTACAATAGCCGGCAGTAAAAATTTTATGACTTCAAAAGTTAAAGCAAGGAGCATAGCAGTGAGTTTTGTGCAAAGATAAACGTTCTATTGTTCCAGTGTTCCAAAGTTCCAGTGTTCCAAAGTTCCACCACTCCACCACTCCACCACTTCACCCCACAACCTCAAAACCTACCAACCTTGTCAATCCAATTTTTTTCTATTTTTGTGAATCATTTAACAATCGAATCGACTTATGGAACTCGTTGCACAAAGGATACTCAACCTCTCTGAATCAGAAACCCTTGCCATGACCCGTCGCTGCCGCGAGCTTGCCGCGCAGGGCATTGAAGTGATCAACCTCAGTATCGGCGAACCCGATTTCAACACACCGGATAATATTAAAGAAGCCGCTATCAGAGCAATAAACGAAAACCGGACTCATTACCCGCCGGTCCCGGGTTTTCTTGAACTGAGAAAAGCGATATGTGCCAAGCTGAAGCGTGATAACAACCTTGAATATACGCCGGAACAGATCGTCGTTTCTACCGGCGCCAAGCATTCCATCGCCAATGCCATTATCAGCATGGTGAACCCGGGGGAGGAGGTGCTGCTTCCGGCCCCGTACTGGGTTTCTTACAAGGAAATGGTGAAGCTGGCCAGGGGAGTGGCCGTTTTTGTGCCGGCATCCGTTGAAAATGATTTCAAGATCACTCCCGAACAGCTCGAAGCCGCCATCACCCCTAAAACAAAAGTGATACTTTACAGCAGCCCCTGTAACCCTTCGGGAAGCGTTTACACACGCGACGAGCTGCATGCACTGGCAAAGGTCATTGCGCGCTATCCGGATATCCTGGTCATCTCCGATGAGATCTATGAACTGATCAATTTCGAAGGCCATCATGAAAGCATTGCCCAGTTTGATTTTATCCGCAACCAGGTGATCATCGTGAACGGTGTTTCCAAAGGTTTCGCCATGACGGGCTGGAGGCTGGGCTACCTGGCCGCCCCGCTCGCTATTGCCAAAGCCTGCGACAAGCTGCAGGGGCAGATGACTTCGGCAACCAGCTCCATCTCGCAATATGCAGCCATCGAAGCCATGCTTACCGATCCGCAATCCAATGTACAGATCCAGGAAATGATAGCAACATTTAAATCCCGGAAAGAGAAGATGCTCGGAATGATCCGCGATATTCCGGGGTTTATCACACATAACCCCCAGGGGGCTTTTTACTTTTTTCCCGACGTGACCTATTACTATGGGAAGGGCTTAGATGGTAAAGTCATCAGTAATGCCGGTGACCTGGCCAACTACCTGCTTGACAAGGCCAATGTAGCGACGGTCCCGGGCGACGCCTTCGGTGATCCCAATTGTATCAGGCTTTCCTATGCTACTTCGATGGACCTGCTGACAAAAGCCGTTGACCAGATCAAGCTGGCCCTGGCAGAGTTGAAGTAGTTAAAGGAAAACTTTATCTTTACCGAATAATTTATCCAGATGCCCGGTATCGATTACCCGAAAATATTTGATCAGTTCAACCGGATGAAAGTCATGGTTGTCGGTGATGTGATGATTGATGCCTATATTTTCGGCAAAGTGGAAAGGATCTCACCCGAAGCGCCGGTGCCTGTTGTTCTTGTGGAAGAAAAGTCAAACCGGCCGGGTGGTGCAGCGAATGTTGCATTAAACCTGAAGGCCCTCGGCGCTGAGCCGGTTCTTTGTGCGGTCATTGGCAACGACGCGAAAGGGGAGGAGTTCCGCAATCTGCTGGCAATGGCAAATATTTCCGGCGAAGCCGTAATCAACAGCAATGACAGGCCAACCACGACCAAGTCCCGGATC
Source organism: uncultured Bacteroidales bacterium (assembly GCA_964371595.1). Classification (GTDB taxonomy): domain Bacteria; phylum Bacteroidota; class Bacteroidia; order Bacteroidales; family JAGOPY01; genus JAGOPY01. Next base: position 2,074 of record CAYJNJ010000150.1, read on the forward strand.
ATCGGGAATAAAACCCAGATGTTAAGGGTGGATGAAGAAGTGACCCACGACCTAAATGCTGCCGACAGGAAGAAACTGCTGGAAAAGATAAGCGGCATTATCGGATCCAATTCAATAGATGTGATCATCCTGCAGGATTACAATAAAGGGGTGCTTTCGGCTGAAATAATCGGGCAGATCATTGAAAAGGCCGGCGAAGCTGATATTCCTGTTGCAGTCGATCCCAAAAAGAAGAATTTCCTGGCTTATAAAAACGTATCCTTATTCAAGCCAAACCTGAAGGAGCTTCGCGAAGGCCTTGGATTGGAATTCGCGGGAGATGACCTTACCGCCCTTGGGCAGGCTGCTTCCTATCTTCACAAAGAAACCGGCGCAGGAACTATAATGGCCACCTTATCGGAAAAAGGCGTATTTATCAGCGAGCGGCAAACTACCGGAAGCCCTGAACAAAAACTTATCACTGCCCATATCAGGAAGATTTCCGATGTGTCAGGTGCGGGTGATACTGTGATCAGTGTAGCCGCGCTTGGCCTGGCCTGCGGGATGGAACCGGCGGCAATGGCCGCCCTGGCAAACCTTGCAGGAGGACTGGTTTGTGAGGAAACCGGGGTTGTTCCAATCAACCGCAAAAGGCTGCTGGATGAAGCTATCAGCCTTTTATAACAGCACGGGATATCCCTTCCGGTTATTTTTCTAAAACTTTTCATTAAGTTTGCAGCCTTAAAATAAAACCAGGTAGTTGCCGTTACCTTAACATCTAATCTGATAAGCGTTGAGAAGGGTTTTAGTCGTTATCGCAATTGTGTTTTTCCTGATCCCGGTAGCGGACATTTACGGCCAGAGCCGCAAAGTCCAGAATCTCCCGAAATATGATTACGCACAATACCATTTTGGCTTTACCCTCGGCATCAATCACATGCTATTCACAGTCCAGCCTGCAGCAGATCTTACAACAAGGGTTTATACAGCCGATCAGACCCCGGAACTGGCGGTCGATTCGTCGATGCTGCTCGGAGTAAATTCAGATCCAACCTTTGGTTTTGTAATCGGTATAAACGGCGATCTCCGGCTGGGCAGGTATTTCAATTTGCGGACCGTGCCTGCCTTATCATTCGGCGAGCGATATATTAATTATTCCATCCTTGGCTATGAAAGCGACGGCGGAATTAATTATATTGATGTGAGGAAGAACATTGGCTCGGTTTTTATCGACATTCCCTTGTATATCAAGTATAAATCGAAGCGGCATAACAATATGCTGGCTTATGTATTGGCCGGTGGCCAGTACAGCCTCGATATCGCATCCAACGCCCGTAAACGTGACCTGACGGGCCAGACGGTTGTAAAACTGAAGAGGAATGATATCTATGCCCTTGTCGGCGCGGGTTTTGATTTTTACAATCCCTGGTTCAAGCTGGGTGTTGAGCTGAAAATGTCGTACGGTCTGTTCGATATGCTGCAAAAGGATAATACGATTTATACCCAGGGTATCCAGAAGCTGAATTCCAAAATATTCCAGCTTTGTTTTACTTTTGAGTGAGAATACAGACGATATGGCAACTGCAATTTACCCTGATCTTTTTGAAGTGCTCAATAAGAAGGGGCAACTCAAGCAACTGGTTTACCGGAACACACTTGATTCAATCAAACTTCTGAAAAAAGTGATTGATGAACTTTTGACGGAATACCGGAAAGATCACCCATCCGGAACGCAGTCAATATCTTTCTTCAGTGAAGATATGGGTGACTTTGAGGTTCATCTGCAATTCGCGGGGGATGTCCTTGTTTTCTCGATGCACACTAATATTTTTGAGTTTTCCAGGTATCATGAAGTGATGTCGACAGGCTATATCAAGGAAGACAAGACCAGGTCATATTGCGGGATCATCAACATTTATAACTTCCTGGCCGATTCGTTCAAGTATAACAGGATCAACGACATTGGTTACCTGATCGGAAGGATTTTCATCAATAAGGATAAATGTTATTTTATTGAAGGGAAAAGGGAAGTAGGTATGCTTTACGGCAATTTCGGACAGGAAGTCTTCGATGAAAATGCCGCCAGGAAGCTTGTTGAATCTGCTGTTCTTTACGCTATTAACTTCGATTTACTAACGCCTCCTTTCGACGCAGTCAAAGAAATCTCACTTGAGGAAGTCAAGTCGATGGTAGATAGCTACACACTCAAAACCGGTAAAAGGCTGGGGTTTAAGTTCCAGGCTGACAGGGAGTAGTCGTCAGTCATCAGTCTTCAGTCTTCTGCATTCTGTCTTCTGTCTTCTGTCTTCTGTCGGCAATGACTCAAATTACAATATCATATAAAAACAAAACGAGCGAAAACTTTATGTTTACGCTCGTTTCTTGTTTTTAACTTGTAGCCCGTAGGGGACTAGAACCCCTGATTTCCAGGATGAAAACCTGGCGTCCTAACCAACTAGACGAACGGGCCAAAATTTGAGGGTGCAAAGGTAAATAGTTTTTCCAATTCTTCAAAAATATTTTTCTTTAAAATTTATTTTGTAACGAAAAGTCCTGATAGAATGCAGAATGCAGAAGACTGAAGACTGAAGA
>CAYJNJ010000151.1:0-4572 GCA_964371595.1 uncultured Bacteroidales bacterium
TGCCTTCTGACTTCTGACTGCCGACTGAAGACTGAAGACTGAAGACTCCATCAAGCTCCGCCAGCCCATTCTCCTCGATGATCTTTATCAGCATCTCCGGGTAGCGCGGGTTTGTAGCGTAGCCGGCCTGTTTCAGCCCGTAGGCCCAGCCTTTGTAATCGGTAATGTCCAGGTCGAACAACAGCTTGTAGCGGTCGCGGGTGGTAAGGAAAAGGGAATGGTCCTTATACGACTCCTCCGGGCTTTTATAGCTCCGGAAGCACTCGTTCAGCTCATCGTCGTCCTGGTAAAAAGTTTTTCCCGTCCATTCTTTATGGCATTTTATGCCGAAATGGTTTTTCGCTTCGAGTGCCAGCCTGCTGTTGCCGCTTTCCGATTCAAGGATGCCCTGGGCAAGCGTGATGCTCGCCGGGATCCTGAAATTTTCCATCTCTTCGATAGCAATGCCCTTGTAATTCTCAATATATTCATATACAGTGATCCTTTCCTGCGAAAAAGACACAGAAGCAAACATAACTGTCAATAGACAGGTTATAAATATAAAAATTTTCATTTGTTTCAAGTGCCGCAAAATTAGCTTAGTTAACCTGCAGTAATAAACCGCATCGTTTGGACTTATACACATTTCGATGTTAAGATTTATTGGCACGCGGATAAACGCGGATGCAACGGATTTTCACGGATTAGATTTGAGTAAATAAATAACTTTGCAAGTAACTTAACTATTTTTTGGAATTTGATTTTTCGAAATTTGGTCCTTATTTGGAATTTGGAATTTGGAATTTGGAATTTTAAACGGCTACTTCCCTGAATTAAGCGCTGCTCAGCAGGCTCAGTTTGTGCAACTGGGTCCTCTTTACCGCGATTGGAACGAAAAGATCAACGTGGTATCGCGGAAGGATATTGGCAACCTTTACGAGCGCCATGTGCTGCATTCGCTGGCCATCGGCAAAATCGTGAAATTCAGGCCTGGTACGAAGATCCTGGATGCCGGCACGGGAGGCGGGTTCCCCGGGATCCCGCTGGCGATCCTTTTCCCGGAAGTCCATTTCCACCTTATCGACAGCACGGCGAAAAAGCTGGTCGTCGCCGGAAGCATTGCCGGTGAGATCGGGCTGAAAAACATCACGACGGAGCACGTGCGCCTGGAGGAACATCACGGAAAATATGATTTTGTAGTCAGCCGGGCGGTTGCCTCGCTGCCCGGGTTCATTAGCCTGGTCTCGCATCTGATATCCAATAAAAACAATAATGCCATTCCCAATGGTATCCTTTATCTTAAAGGAGGTGATTTTGACGATGAACTGGAATCGATTAGCCGGGATTACAATATTTTTGAACTTGGCGATTTCTTTGAGGAAGAATTCTTTATAACGAAAAAGCTCATCCATATTTATTGATGCTATTTTACCTGTTAGAATTATTTTTTTGTTCGTTTCATATTTATTTATCTTCGCTGATCATTTTTAACCTCCTTACATTAACTTAAAAGTTACAATTATGGTAGAAGCAATCAGAAAAACGCTGCGTGAATCTAAAACCGCCCGTTGGACTGCACTCGCTATCGTTTCCTTTACGATGCTGTGCGGTTACTACCTGGCGGACGTGATGGCGCCGCTTAAACCACTGCTTGAAAGCCAGAAAGGCTGGACAAGCACAGAATACGGATTCTTTACAAGCGCTTACGGATGGTTTAATGTATTCCTAGTAATGCTTATTATTGGCGGTATTATCCTTGATAAAAAAGGAGTCCGTTTTACCGGTATGATGGCCACTACTATTATGGTTATTGGTGCCGCGGTCAAGTATTGGGCTATATCGACACACAGCCTTGACGGCACCATGCTCTTTGGATGGAAAGCCCAGGTTACTGTTGCAGGGATAGGTTATGCCACATTCGGCGTAGGTGTTGAAATTGCAGGTATTACCGTTTCTAAGGTCATAGTCAAGTGGTTTAAAGGTAAAGAGATGGCCCTGGCCATGGGCCTTGAAATGGCTACTGCGCGAATGGGAACCGCCCTCGCACTTTCCACCTCTGCACCCCTTGCTGAACTTACCAAAGATGTCTCCACGCCAATTTTAATGTGCCTGGTCATGCTTTGTATCGGCCTGATTGCTTTCTTTATCTATACGTTCCTGGATAAAAAGCTGGATGCATCTATTGTAAAAGACAATATTGGCCGGGTAGTCGAACCGGAAGAAGATTTCAAGCTTTCAGACATCAAAATGATATTCATGAATAAAGGCTGGTGGTATATAGCCATTCTTTGCGTCCTCTTTTATTCAGCAGTATTCCCATTCCTTAAATACGCCTCCGACCTGATGGTTAACAAATTTGGCGTCAAAGAATCATTGGCGGGTCTGATTCCGGCCCTTTTGCCGTTCGGCACGATGATCCTCACCCCTACTTTTGGAAATCTTTATGACCGTAAAGGAAAAGGCGCATCCATCATGATCCTGGGGGCATGCCTGCTGATCCTGGTTCATTTCCTGTTTGCGGTTCCATTTTTAAACAACTGGATTGTAGCCATATTCCTGATCGTTATCTTAGGTATCGGCTTCTCTCTTGTCCCTTCAGCCATGTGGCCTTCCGTTCCGAAGATCATCCCTGAAAAGCAGCTTGGAACGGCTTATGCAATGATTTTCTGGGTACAGAACTGGGGGCTGATGGGTGTTCCCGCACTGATCGGCTGGGTCCTTGACAAATGGTGCATCACTTCTGAAGCCAGGGTAGTCGACGGAATAACGATTCCGCCAAGTTATAATTACACCATCCCGATGCTTATTTTCATGTCGTTGGGTATACTCGCCCTGGTTTTTGCATTTTTACTTAAAGCTGAGGATAAGAAAAAAGGATATGGACTTCAATTGCCAAATATCCAGAAGTAACATTCTGTAAAAATACTTTTAAGGGGTTGCCATTCGGCAGCCCTTTTTTTATGTTCAATCAGAAATTGTTGTAATTTTAGGCAATAAAAAATACGGACTAATTAATATAAAAACCATTCAAATGAGTAATGAGATTACCAATTTAGAGCCAAAGGCCGTATGGAATAATTTCTATTCCCTGACCCAGGTTCCCAGGCCTTCGAAACACGAAGAAAAAATACAGCTGTTCATGCTCCAGTACGGTGATGATCTAGGGCTGGAGACTTTGAAGGACAAGGTCGGCAATATTATCATCCGCAAGCCGGCGACCCCTGGCATGGAAGACCGTAAAGGGATCGTTCTGCAGGCCCATCTCGACATGGTGCCGCAGAAAAATACCGCGACCAAGCATGATTTTGAGACCGATCCGATCCTTACGGTGATCGACGGGGAGTGGGTGAAAGCCAAAGGCACGACGCTGGGTTCCGATAACGGGATTGGCGTAGCAGCGATCATGACGATCCTTGCCTCGAAAGATATCCCGCACGGGCCCATCGAAGCCCTGTTCACCTGCGACGAAGAAACAGGCATGACGGGGGCTAACTACCTGAAACCCGGCCTGCTCAAGGGCGATATCCTGCTGAACCTCGACTCTGAAGATGAAGGCGAACTGTACATCGGTTGCGCCGGCGGAGTGGATGTTACGGCTGAATTCACCTATAAGGAAGTCGAAGTGCCACCGTTCTATGTACCTTACAGGATAAGCCTCACCGGGCTAAAAGGCGGGCATTCCGGCCTCGATATCAACCTCGGCAGGGGAAATGCCAACAAGATCCTTAACCAGTTGCTGATCCAGGCGGCAGATAAATTTGACGCCCGCCTGGCGCATTTCGAAGGAGGCAATCTCAGGAACGCGATCCCCAGGGAAGCATTTGCGACGGTTGTCGTTCCCGAATCGAAAAAGGGTGAGTTCAAGGAATTTGTCGTTTCTTTTGAAGAAAATGCAAAGACCATGTTCCATGAAGCCGATCCCGGCCTGATGATCACGGTCAATACCACCAAAATGCCAAGCCATCTTGTTGACCAGGCAACGCAATCCGGTCTGTACAAGGCGCTGGACCTGGCCCCCAACGGGATGATCTCGATGCTGAAGGATATGCCCGAAGTGGTTGAGACCTCGACCAACCTGGCTATCGTAAAATCGGGTGACGGCAAGATTTTCGTCGCCTGCCTGCTCAGGAGTTCCGTTGACGACCAGAAGATGAAGCTGTCTGAACAGATGACAGAAGTTTTCACCTCCGCAGGCGCCAAAGCCAATGTGGAAGGCGCTTATCCCGGCTGGAAACCCAATATCCACTCCCCTATCCTGGAATCCATGAAAGAGGTTTACCGGGTGCATTTCGGAAAGGTCCCTGCCGTAAAGGTGATCCATGCCGGCCTGGAGTGCGGTATCTTAGGGGCGCAATACCCGCACTGGGATATGATCTCCTTCGGACCGACCATCCGCGGACCGCATTCACCCGACGAAAAGGTGCATATCGGCTCGGTAGGCCTGTTCTGGGAATACCTTGTGCTGACGCTGAAGAACTGCCCGGTGAAGGGACTGTAGGACTGTAAGACTGTAGGACTGTAAGACTGTAGGACTGTAGGACTGTAAGACTGTAGGACTGTAGGACTGTAGGAAAAGAATCTTAGGGGTTGGGG
>CAYJNJ010000152.1:0-4558 GCA_964371595.1 uncultured Bacteroidales bacterium
AAAGAACATAAGTTATTAACAATCAAAGTGTTAATAATTGTTAAGGATCAACTAACTAAAATTCGCCAATAAGTAAAGTGCTTAAGACGCTTTATTTTACAGAGGTATAGAGAACTTTAAAGGAAGCAATCGCATAATTTCATCGTCCGGGCTGGCTGTCCGTTACAGTTAAATTGGTTTGATAAAAGTAGGATGTATCGATGAGAATTGCAAGGGGTGTAGTGTGTACCGCGTATTGCAATCAGTGCATTTAACCACAAAGGTGCACAAAGGGTTTTCACGAAGGCGCACAAAGGAATTAAGTACAAACCTTTAACCTTGGTGTTCCTTTGTGAAAACCCTTTGTGATACTTCGTGGTTAAAATTCAGGATCGAGACAGCCCCAAGCCCTACGCCCTACGCCCTAACAAATAGCTGCCTTTTTTTGCTTTTGCTTTAATTTTACCACTAAACGATCAAGTTCGAGGATTTCTTCATTCAGTTTGGTATTCGCAAGCACTAATTTATTCTTTCTTCCCTCAACTTCCAAAGTTTCACAAATATTGTCGATCCGCAAAGCCCGTAAATTTTTTATATGGTTTACTAACTTAATAATTATATCATTAAGTTCAAATTCCTTTTTCTTTAAGTCCGAAATATCAGTTGCTATGAGAAGAAAATTATCCCCCTGCAGGTAAGGTGGGTTTAGATGAATAGACAGTCTGAGATATATTGTATTTGTCAGATTCACAATTAGCACATCATGTTTTCCATTAGTCATATGAGCAAGAAAGGAATCTAATTTTACATTATCTTCCGGAGTAATGTAACGATTAAGAGAGGAACCAATAACATTTTCGAATGGAGATTGTACAATTTCCGCAAATCTGGGATTACAATAGAGAATTGTACCCTCCTTAGTAAGAGTAACCGCTCCTTCGCTCATATGCTCTATGAAAGTACGATATGGTGTTTCAGCAGAACTGACAGAATAGACTTGTTCTCCATTAATCCCCGAAACCATTATCGCATCAACTTCCCCGTTACGGATTGCAGTAAGAGCCTCTTCAATTTCGGTCAGGCGGGAATGTAATTCCTTATTTTCAATGATGAGTTGCTCTTTATTTTTGATCATTTATCTGTAATTATGGTCAATTTATTCAAAATATCCGGATATCTATTTTCCCTTAACCTCTCTAAGGTCTAGTCCTAACAGCACTTTTTCTTTGTTTGACATATCACCAATAATTCGGCGAAATGGAAGTGGTAATTTTTTAATTAGTGTAGGAGCTGCAATGATCTGGTCACCTTTTGCCAAACTTGGTTGTTGATAAAGATCTATCACTTCAAGCTCATATCGCCCTTCTAGATATTCTTCACAAATCTTTTTCAGGTTTGTTACTGCTAATATTGAACGTGTTGTGGTACCGGTTATATATAAACGCAAAATATAGCTGTCCTTGTCTAAAGCTGATATTTTCATATCAAACTTTTCAGAAGTACTTTTGATCTTATTTCTCTCTTTCATAATAAACACTGATAAATAACCTATTTATAAATCAGCCGCAGGTAATAAATTCAAACCAACAAGTACCCGTTCAGTATCTGAAAGATCGCCGATAATCTTACGGACAGGTACCGGAAGTTTCCTCACTAACGTTGGTAAGGCAAGAATCTGATCTTCGACACCCAACTGTGGATTTAATAAAAGATCAATAACTTCAATAGAGTATTTCCCATTCAATTGATCTTCACAAATCTTTTTCAGGTTTGCAAATGCAGTAAGGGCTTTTGGTGATTGTCCTGCAACATATAAACGAAGTACCCACTTGTCATTTGTTGTTACAACAGATTTTTCATTACTACTTTTTCTATTTGAATTTACTTCAATGAGTTTCATCATATAATTGTTTTAATTTTCTTATAAGATGTTTTTTAAACATTATCCTTGTCAGCTTTTTCTGCTTACAGCCATTTCCAATTTGTCCAGTTCCAGTCTTTTAATCGCATCCTGTTCCGTTTCTATCATCTTAGCCGCTTCGGTTTCTTCCGACTCAAAACCGGTACGCAAGGCTGAAATTCGTGTTTCCAATTCCCTTCTCTTCCGATCTATTTCAAGTTTTTTTCTTTCTATATTCTGCTTACGCTTCAACACCTCTGCATTTTCAAGTGCTTCCTGTGCAATACGGGCTGAGCCTGTCAGAACTCCGCTGGAACCAATATATACTTCCCGTAATTTTACACCCTTGCTGGTTAGAATGAATTCCCGAATCTGGTTAGAGTTAGCCATTCCACGTGATTTAAGAACATACATTCCCCTGTTTCGTTCGCCGTTCAATTCTATATCCCTAAGTAATAACCAGGTATCGATCAATGATGATATTCCAGCATCCGAACTTTCTAATGAATATTCAGCTGAAGTAAGGCTTGTGAACAATGCTGTGATCTGATTCGCTTTCAGAAAATCAACTATACGCATTAACATCATTTTTACTTCGAATACTTTATCCCCAATGACGAAAGTATTTATCGGATCAAGAATAACAATATGAGGTTTGAATTCATTAACAGTTTTGTGAGTTACAGCCAGATGCATTTCCAGGCCATACAATGTTGGCCGGGTTGCCTGGAATTGTAAGAGTCCCTTTTTTACCCATGTCTCCAGTTTTATACCTATTGAAAGCATATTACGCATTAACTGGTTTGGAGACTCTTCGAAACAGAAATACAAAACACGTTCACCCCGTTTACATGCCGCTTCTGCAAAGTGAGCTGCAATACTGGTTTTTCCTACACCTGCAGTTCCGGAGACGAGAACTGTACTTCCACGGTAAAATCCTTTTCCTTCAAGCATTTCATCAAGTTCAACTATTCCGCTTGAGATTCTTTCATTTGATACAATATGATTTAATCCCAGAGAAGTAACAGGTAACACCGAAAAACCATTCTCATCGATCAGAAATGGATACTCATTGGTGCCATGAATTGATCCACGATACTTTACCACCCGTAACCGGCGTATAGAAGTCTGCTCGTTTACCCGATGGTCGAGTAAAATAACACAGTCTGAAACATATTCTTCCAGTCCCTGTCTTGTAAGAGTCTCTTCTCCGCGCTCGCCGGTAATAATAGTAGTTACACCTTTTGTTTTTAACCAGCGAAATAACCTGCGAAGTTCAGCCCGAAGGATCAACTGGTTCGGCAATCCCGCAAACAATGATTCTATCGTATCTAACACCACACGCTTTGCTCCGATCGAATCAATAGCATAACCCAGGCGTATAAATAATCCTTCAAGGTCGTATTCGCCAGTCTCTTCTATTTCACTGCGTTCAATATGAACATGCTCGAGTACAATTTTCTTATTTTTAACAAGATCTTCAAGGTCAAATCCCAGAGAAGCAACATTTATGGTTAATTCCTCATTTGTTTCCTCGAACGACATGAATACTCCATGTTCGTCATACTCAGTTGCGCCACGTACCAGAAACTCCATGCCAAAAAGTGTTTTTCCGCAGCCCGCTGCACCACAGACCAAAGTTGGTCTGCCTTTAGGTAATCCCCCGGCAGTTATTTCATCAAATCCCTGAATTCCTGTAATAGACTTAGGAAGATTTTTATTAAAAGTTTTGCGTTCTACCTTTTTCATAAATTGTCATAAAATCATTGTTCCTACAGCGGGGGTAATTGCGAGGATAAAATAAAATCTTTTTCAATAATGGTATGTTACATAATTCTTGGAATAATTTACATAATTCACATATTCTGAGAGCTGCTGCAAGCCGCAAGCTGCAAGCTGCAAGCCACAAGCCGCAAGCCCTACGCCCTTAACCACTAAGGCGCACGAAGGGTTTTCACGAAGGCGCACAAAGGAATTTAGTACAAACCATAAACCTTGGTGTTCCTTTGTGAAAACCCTTTGTGATCCTTTGTGGTTAAAATCCAGGATACAGGAACGAGGATCGGAAAAGCAACACGCCGCAAGCCACAAGCTGCAAGCCGCAAGCCACAGGCCACAAATCCCAATTCCACCACTCCACCACTCCACCACTCCACCACTTCGCCCTGCCATCTTTTCCCTATCTTTGCCCCCAGCAAACACCATCACCCATGTCACTCCTTCGCGTCCTCCTGGCCATCATCTTCCCGCCACTTTCTGTGATTGACAAAGGCTGCGGTTCTGTTTTGATCGTTTTTCTTCTTACGCTGGCCGGGTGGATTCCGGGAGTTATTGCGGCACTGATCATTTTGAATAAGGGGAAGTGAAGGGGTGAGCGGTGAACGGTGAGGGGTGGGCCGCAAGCCATAGGCCACATGCTTCAGGATTCAAGATAGGCTTCTAAAGGATGAAGATTGTCATCTAAGTGCCGATCCAAATTTAGATCCCAGATCCTATATTGTAAACCGTAAATCCCAGATCAATCGGGGTTCTAAGGTTCCAGGGTTCCATTGTTCCAAGGTTCCAATGTTAGATTTGCGGATTGCTGACTTAAGACTAAAGACCAAAGACTATAATTCAACCCTTTTCAGGGTTGGGGTTTCCGGTAGCGTGCTATTTGCCGGACGTTTCACGACCGGT
>CAYJNJ010000153.1:0-4525 GCA_964371595.1 uncultured Bacteroidales bacterium
CCGACCCCCTATTCCCCCTCTCCAAATTGGAGAGGGGGCCAGGGGGTGAGGTCAGCAGAAAATTCACCGAAGCTCCTTCCGACCTTCCGATCCAATTTCTTTGCACTTCTTTCAAAGACTCGCTCCATTCCAGCTTTTCCAGGCCGTCGAGCAGGCGTTGTGCGTACGCCGTGATCCTCAGCGACCATTGCTTCATCTGCTTGCGTTCCACAGGATGGCCGCCTCTTTCCGAAAAGCCGTCTTTTACTTCGTCGTTGGCCAGGACTGTTCCCAGAGCCGGGCACCAGTTTACCCATGCGTCGGAAAGATATGCCAGCCGGTAATTCATCAGGAATTGCTGCTGTTCTTGCTCTGTCATAGCTTTCCACGCAGAAGCGGTGATCGGTTCGACGGGATCGCAAACGGCTTTTACTCCTTGGTTTCCTTCCTTTTCAAAGATTGCAACCAGCTTTTCGACAGGCTCGGCACGGTTGGTTTCCAGGTTGTACCAGTGCTTGAAAAGCTGGATAAAGGTCCACTGTGTCCATTTATAATAAAACGGGTCGCTCGTGACCACTTCCCGGTCCCAGTCGTAGGAAAAGCCGATCTGGTCAAGCTGTTCGCGGTAACGGGCAATGTTTTTCTCCGTAGTGACGGCAGGATGGGTGCCGGTCTGGATGGCGTATTGTTCCGCAGGCAGGCCGTACGCGTCGAAACCCATGGGATGAAGCACGTTAAAGCCCTGGAGGCGTTTGTAACGGGAATAAATGTCAGAGGCAATATAACCCAGCGGGTGCCCCACATGCAATCCTGCCCCGGAGGGGTAAGGGAACATGTCGAGCACGTAATATTTCGGTTTGTCGGATTTATTGGGGGCTTTGAAAGTTTTATTCTCCCGCCAGTAGTTCTGCCACTTCTTTTCGATCTCGTTGTAGTTGTATTCCATAACTAATTCCAAATTCCAAATTCCAAATTCCAACCTCACCCCCTGGCCCCCTCTCCAATTTGGAGAGGGGGATAGGGGGCCGGGGGGTGAAGGGGGTGAGGTTGCAAAGTTACAAATATTCGCAGGATGCCGGGTTTGTGAAAAAGTGCTATCTTCGTGGCCATGACAAGTGTAGAGGAAAAATACACCCGGAGGCGTTACCAGTCGAGCAAAGTGACTACGGTAGTGAGCATCACGCTGGTGCTGATCATGCTGGGCCTCCTGGCCCTGACCATCGTGCATGCGCAGAAATTATCCGACTATGTGAAGGAGAATATCGGTTTCAGGGTGTATATCAAGGAAGATGCCGCAGTGGAGGATATTATTCTCTTACAGCAACGGCTGAATGGAGAGGCATTCGTCAAATCATCCGAGTACATCTCCCCCGAGCAGGCTGCCAGGGAACTTACTGCCGAACTTGGTGAAGATTTTATCGAGTTTCTCGGCTACAATCCGCTCCCTCCTTCCATCGACCTTCGGGTCAAGGCTGCCTGGGCCAATATCGACAGCCTTCAAAATATTGAAAACAGGCTGATGCAGGACATCATCGTCAAAGAAGTATTTTACCAGAAATCCCTTGTGCATCTCATCAATAAAAATATCAGGCGGATCAGCATCGTACTGCTGGGTTTCAGCGCCTTGCTGTTACTGATCGCCATGGCTTTGATCAATAATACCATCCGGCTTTCGGTCTATTCCAGGCGCTTCATCATTCGAACCATGAAACTGGTGGGTGCAACGCGGGGCTTTATAAGCAAGCCGTTCATTATCAGGGGGATTATGCAGGGACTGTACAGTGCCATATTCGCGATCATCGTCCTGGGCACCATCCTGTATTTCCTGATGCAGCAGGTCCCGGAACTGGTTAACCTTTTCGACCTCTACCTTTACCTGGCTGTATTCGGACTGGTCATCGTTACCGGTATGTTCCTCTCGTGGGTATCTACTTTCTTTGCAGTAAGGAAGTATTTGAAGATGAATGAGGATGACCTGTACTATTAGCATGGGGGCAGGGACTGTAAGACTTTAAGACTGTAAGACTGTAAGACTGTAAGACAATAAGACTTTAAGAAAGTTAGAAATTTATTTTATTTTTGTAAGATAAAATCCAGAAGATGATCACAAAAACTAAGACCGGGACAAAAGAGAAGCCGGCTGTTGCAAAGGCAGCGGGTCCGGAATCGAGGGCAGGGTTTGCATTCGGGAAAGAAAACTACAAGTTGTTACTTATCGGGCTGGGACTGATCGTCCTTGGTTTTCTGCTTATGTTAGGCGGAGGGTCTGACGATCCAAAGGTTTTCAGCCAGGATATTTTCAATTTCCAGAGGCTCACGCTGGCACCGTTGCTGATACTCGCGGGCTATGTTGTTGAGATCTTTGCTATTATGAAGAAGCCGAAGGATTAATTTCGAAATATGATCTTCGATTTTGCCGGCGGTGAACTGCTTTTAATAGATAAATCCCTTGACTGGACTTCCTTTGATGCGGTCAACAAAATCCGGAAGATCATAATCCAGCACACACACCAAAAATTGAAAGTCGGCCATGCCGGCACCCTCGATCCGAAAGCCACCGGCCTTCTACTCATCTGCACCGGTTCATGGACCAAGAAAATCAATGATTTCATGGGATTGGAGAAAGAATACTCCGGCACTTTTTACCTCGGCGCCACCAGGCCGTCGTACGACATGGAAACGGCAATTGACAGGACCTTTGAAACGGCACATATTACTGAAGATATGATCCGCGAGGCGGCGAAAAAATTCACCGGCACCTTGCAGCAAACGCCACCGCAGTTCAGCGCCAAGCTGGTCGACGGGAAACGGGCTTACCTGTCTGCAAGGAAAAACAAGGAAGTAAAGATCGAACCGGTAAGCATCACCATCAGCGAATTTGAGATCACCGGAATTGCACTGCCTGATATCAGCTTCAGGGTAGTTTGCAGCAAAGGCACTTACATCAGGGCGCTGGCAAGGGATTTCGGCGAAGCGCTCGGATCCGGGGCCTACCTCGCCACGTTAAGAAGGACCCGCATCGGGGATCATAACGTTCAGGATGCCCTGACGGTTGCTCAGTTTGAAGCGCTTCTCACATCCTGCTCCGTCAGGTAAATCAGTCAAGATACATCATAGTCCGACGGGTAAATCCGTCGGTTCCCTTTGTCGCAAATATCATTATTTAACAGTATGATAACAAACTGTTGACAAAGGGTTTTTAAATGATTACCTTTGCACGTCTTTTTGACGATGTAAAGTGAAGCTATGAAACTCTCCCAATTTAAGTATTATTTACCCTCTGAATTAATTGCTGAACGGCCCCTGGAAAACAGGGACGAATCGAAACTAATGGTCCTGAACAGGAAGACCCGCACGATTGAGCATAAAGAATTCAAGGACATTTTGAATTATTTTGATGATGGTGATGTTTTTGTAATCAACAATACCAAGGTTTTTCCCGCCCGCCTTTACGGCACCAAGGAAAAAACCGGGGCCAAGATCGAAGTATTCCTTCTGCGTGAACTGAACCGCGAATCCCGTCTGTGGGATGTTCTTGTCGACCCGGCACGGAAGATCCGCATCGGTAACAAACTTTATTTCGGCGACGATGATTCTCTCGTCGCAGAAGTGATCGATAACACCACTTCCCGTGGCCGCACGCTGAGGTTCCTTTTCGACGGGCCTTACGAGGATTTCAAGAAAACCATTACCGATCTTGGGCAAACCCCTCTTCCCAAAATACACAAAAGGTCGGTGGAACCAATGGATGATATCCGTTACCAGACTATTTATGCCAAGCATGAAGGCGCCGTTGCCGCCCCGACCGCCGGGATGCACTTCAGCCGCGAGCTGATGAAACGGCTTGAGCTGAAGGGGGTTAATTATGCCGAGATCACCCTGCACGTAGGCCTGGGGAACTTCCGCACGATTGAAGTGGAAGACCTCACCAAGCATAAGATGGATTCGGAAGAGATGCTGATCGAAGAGCTGGCAGCCTCTATCATCAACAATGGAAAAGAAAACCGGAAGAAGATCGTTTCCGTGGGCACTACAACAATGAAAGCCCTCGAAACGGCCGTTTCCATTTCAGGCAAAGTAAAACCCTACCGCGGCTGGACCAATAAGTTCATCTTTCCGCCTTACGATTTTACCGTCGCCGATGCCTTGGTCACGAATTTCCACTTACCCATGTCATCCATGATGATGATGGCCGCCGCTTTCTCAGGTTATGATTTCCTGATGGAAGCCTACAAGGAAGCCATTGCCCAGAAGTATAAGTTCTTCACTTACGGGGACGCGATGCTGATCATCTAAAATTCCAAATTCCAAATTCCAAATTCCAAATAAATGCGAAAATTCAAATAACAAATTCAAAACAATTTTTGGATTTAATTATTGATTTCGAGAGGTAAAAATAACAGTACAGGATCACTCCAGCGGAGTGAAATATTTATAGAAGACAAGGATTCGTATTATTTTTTCCCCTCCCGCGATAATATTTATTTATAATGTCTCGTCCTAAAAAAAGTTGACAGATTTTATGTTAATCCTGACCACGGTTTAC
>CAYJNJ010000154.1:0-4411 GCA_964371595.1 uncultured Bacteroidales bacterium
ATGCGCGCCAGCTGGTTCATCGTGTCTGGCTCGGTCGGCCTGCCACCCCGTTGGCCCGATGACGAACGTCCAACGGGTCGGCTGCTGAACGCAGACGAACTACGCGAGATGCAGGCAAACGGCATGGAAATCGGCTCTCACACAGTCAGTCACGTGCGATTGACTGGACTCGACGACGTTCATCTGATGCAGGAACTGACCCATTCCAAGGCCACGTTAGAAGATCTGCTCGGCAATGCCGTCAATAGCTTTGCTTACCCCTACGGCGACTGGGATACGCGTTGCGCCACTGCAGTGGAAAAAGCAGGGTATGCCACTGCCTGCACTCCGATAGGGCCTCCGATTTGCTGTACAAAATACGGGCCGCCCAGGGTGTCGCATCCGTAAATATCGGTTACCAGCAGGTAATAATTTCCTGAATAAACATCATGCAATTCAGGGGCATTGCCCACAGAATCGTTGCTCTCATTAGTCCAGAGGTATGTTAAGGGTTCATTACCGCTGATCTGGAGGCCGGTGATATCCCCGTTGGGGGTATCATAATTAGCCGCGGTAATTACCAGCAGTGACTGGTCAAGCTGCGGTGCCCCGGTCTGATCGATAAAATACGGGCCGCCGATGGACTGGCAGGTATTATCATCCGTAACATACAGCGTATAATTTCCGGTTGGGACATCTAACAGATCCAGGTCAGTACCCACAATTTCCATCAGGTCATTCATCCATGAATACGTGTAAGGAGGCGTGCCAATAATTGAAAGCCCTGTGATGGAACCGTTGGAAAGACCGCATGTGGCTTCCTCTATGGTAAGGTCAAATGCATTGACAACCGGTGCCCCAAGATCAACTGAAAAGATAATGGTATTTCCAAGGGCGAAATTATTGCAGGCATCATAAACAAAATTCAAAGGCTTAAGCTGAACAGAATAATCCCCATCGTTACTGATCGGACGATCGATGATGAGGGAATATCTTTTTTCCATTTCACCGCCTTCCAGGCATATTTCTCCCTGTGCATCAAGGATATTGTAAGGTCCGCCAGGCCCTGAAAGGAAAAAATCAGAGGCATTCACCGATTCGCACATCACATTTTCGGAAAATTCCACTACGATTTCCATGTCACCACAGCTGATCTGGTCATCAAGCACCTGTTCCAACTCCGGTCTGACATCGTCATAAATAATTGCTGTTGAAGCACTGAAATCCAGTGTATAACCCTGGGTAGTACCGCTCCAGTTTTCAATAACCAGGACGTAAGTCCGGCCTTCAAGAACCGGAAGATCTTTGTTCCAGATATTTGTCGGTCCGCAATTATTGCAATTGGAATTGCCTCCGTAAGCTGTGCTGATACCTGTATTTCCGTTTGAACCGGCGCCGTATGCATTACAGCTTTTTTGCATGAGGCTGTAAGATGAATAAATATCGGAACATCTCAGCTCTGTCAGGTCATAAATGGCCCAATCGTAATCGTCAGATGTGCCAACAGGGTCAATGTTTAGCCTGACGTTCCCTGCGGCCTGGACAGTAAAGACATACCAGACGCTGTTCACCTCGCCGGCAAGGCAACTTCCGGGACAAGCATTGTCACAGGGCAGGTCTTCGTAGATTTCATTATTATAATTCCCATCCCCGCTGTATGAATTTTCTTCCACATAAATATCCTGGCAGACCGGGATTGCGCCCATGCAATCCTGCACCGTAGGAACCTGCGCCCTTACAGATATAGAGTGAAAAACGAAAAGTGAAAAGAGAAAAATCAGGACAGCGGCATAGGAATACCTATTAGCGAATGCTTTCATGAGCAAAATGGTTTATAGTTCAGATGCTCCCTCAAAATTAGATAAAATCTCAATTGAAGGCAATAAAAAATATATGAATAAAACGCAATTAGTTAATTACCAGCCAGAAGCAAGGACGTCAATAATGTGAATGGTTTTTATCGGAAGTTCGTGTTTCCTGATATAACTATCCATGTGGATCAGGCAGGAAGCATCTGTGGATACTATGTATTCGGCACCCGTATCCAGGGCATTCTGAACTTTTTGCTGGGCCATTGCGGTTGAAATCGGTTCGTTCTTTACTGAAAAAGTCCCGCCAAAGCCACAGCATACGTCCCTGTCCTTCATTTCAACCAATTCAATGCCCCGGACTTTTTCCAGCAAGGCACGGGGCTCATTGCCCAGCTTATATTCTCGAAGTGCAGCACATGAATCATGATAGGTGACTTTGTGCTCAAAAGTTGCCCCCACATCGGTTACCTGCAAAGTATTAACAAGGAAATCAGTAAATTCGGTTATATTTTTTTGCAGTTGCCGGAATTCAAGGTGTAACCCGGTGTTTGTAAACAGTTCCCCATAGTAATTCCGCACAAAACCTGCACAGGAAGCCGAGGGGACGACGACCGGCCGGTTATGGTTAAACTCCATAATGAATTTTTCCCCGATGGCTTTGGCATCATCCCAGAAACCGCTGTTGAATGAAATTTGCCCGCAGCAGGTCTGATTTTCATTATAAAACACTTCAATGTCAAACTTCTCAAGTATCTTGATCATGTTAAACCCGGTCTGAGGATAAACCTGGTCTATAAAACAGGGAATGAATATATCGATGATCATCAGGATTGCAGTTACGGTTGGGATATGAAGGCAAAGTTACCA
Source organism: uncultured Bacteroidales bacterium (assembly GCA_964371595.1). GTDB lineage: Bacteria > Bacteroidota > Bacteroidia > Bacteroidales > JAGOPY01 > JAGOPY01. Next base: position 2,658 of record CAYJNJ010000154.1, read on the forward strand.
AATAAACCTTGCCGGGAAAGCAAATCTTTTCAACAGGGAATACTGCATGAAAAGCCTGCTTTTTCAAGGTCATTCCAGAAGCCAGGGTAGGATTTGTTGACAACCTCAGGGTGCTCCAGGTTTATCGTAAATCCTTTCAGTGCAAGCGCTACGAATGTCATTGCTACCCGGTGGTCCTTGTAATCCCGGATGTTCAATTCGCAGGGAGCGCAAAGCTGACCTTCAAGTTGCCAGGTCCCGGGATTTGATTCCCTGAGGGTGATGCCAGCCTGGGCTAACCCATTGGTAATGGCTTCAAGACGGTCGGATTCTTTTATGACAAGCCTTTCCAGACCGGTAAAAGTTGCATTCATACCCGTGGCGGCGCAGGCAAGGATAACAGGAAGGGCCAGGTCGGGATGATTATTGAACTCTATCAGGATATTCTCTTCAGTACGTGCTGTTTTCCTGATCCGCAGGCCCTTCGTTTCTTCAATAGTTTCTACACCAAGCTGCCTGAAAATCCGGGAAACGTCCTGGTCACCCTGGAGCCCTGATCTTTGCAGGCCGGAAAGAAGCAACTCCCCCTTTTCAGCAAGTGCAAGCATGCAATACCAGAACGAAGCCGAGCTCCAGTCTGCTTCAACCGTAACCTCCGTGTTGATGGCCTTTTTATGGAAAACCATGATGGAATTTTCCTGTGATATAACCTGGACACCAAGGTTGGCAAGAATGCCGGTAGTCATGTTTACATAAGGCCACGAAACTGCAGTGGTGGTCAGCTCGATGGCTAATCCCTCCTCCAGTGTCGGTGCAAGGAGCAGAAAAGCTGTAATGAACTGGCTGCTGAGCGAAGCATCCAGGCTGATCCTGCTGAAACTAATTGTCCTCCCACGGATCAGTAAAGGCGGGTAACCCACTTCTTCCAGGTAATCGATATCCGCCCCGGTAGCACGTAAGGCTTCAACCAGTTCACCAACCGGTCTTTGCTTCATCCTCCCTGAACCGGTCAGTAAAAAATGGCCATGGGTTACCGACAACAAAGGGATCAAAAACCGCATCACCGAGCCGGCATTCCTTGCATCAATGCGTAACAGGCCGTTATCGCCGCTGAGTTTATACCGGCTGATCCGGTCAAGGGTCGATGAAAGCAATAAGGTATCATCCGAGCTTGAAAGGTTATTGATGAGGAAGGAATTATTATAGTAAAACTGTAATAAAAGATAACGGTTGGAAATACTTTTTGAGGCCGGCAGATTGACCAGTCCTTTAATATGTTTGTCCGCTTTGGAAATGCTTATCATCCTTAAATCTTTTTATTATAATAATTGAAAGATTCAACCAGGATCTCACGGTTAACCAATACACCAGTGACCGGTTTGCCAATCCTCTCAATTAAAGAATAACACAGACCGGCACCGGTTTGTTTTTTATCATGGTCAATAAATGAAATAATTTTTTCATAATCTGCAGCTTCAATTCGGCCAGGATGAAAAACCGACACAAGCAGGCCGGTGATCTCTTCGATCTCTCCTTCAGGCAGCCCGCTGACTTCGGCAGATATCCGGGATTCGCAAATCATCCCGGCCGCCACTGCATCACCATGTAAATAATCTTTTTTTCTCTTGTTAAGGTAGAAACCCTCCAGGCCATGCCCGACCGTATGCCCGAAATTCAATATTCTCCGGCTGGTCGTATCAAAGGGATCACCAGCAACCACATCACATTTAAAATGCACCGTCTCTTCAATTAAATTCAACAGCTCAGCCTTATCT
>CAYJNJ010000155.1:0-4256 GCA_964371595.1 uncultured Bacteroidales bacterium
ACTTTGCTGCTTCTGATCTTCCTGCTCTTCGCCCTAAGTTCTTCGCTCTTTGCACAGCAACAGCAGCCCTACGTCGTCATGCTTTCCCTGGATGGATTCCGGTGGGATTACCCGGATAAATGCCCGACCCCAAATCTTGACCGTATTGCAGCACATGGTGTGAAAGCAAAATCCCTTCAGCCCGCCTTTCCTTCAAAGACTTTCGCTAATCATTATACCATGGCAACCGGCCTGTACCCTGACCATTCCGGAATTGTGGAAAACAGCTTCTATGATCCCGCAACAGGAAAGCATTACAGCATCAGCGACCGTAAAGCAGTTGAAGATGCTTCATTTTACGGAGGTGAGCCGATTTGGGTCACAGCTGAAAAACAAGGAATTATAAGCGCTTCCTACTTTTGGGTAGGTTCTGAGGCTGCAATAAAAGGGATCCTGCCGACTTACTGGAAAAAATACGATCATGATTTCCCTTTCGGACAGCGTATCGACAGCGTCATTTACTGGTTAAACCTCCCGGAGGATGCCCGGCCGCACCTTATAACCTTTTACATGGATGAGCCCGACGGCATCGGCCACGGTGAAGGCCCTTACAGCAGTGAAACCTTTGAAATGGTGGTTTACCTTGACAGTCTGGTCGGGGTCCTGCTTGATAAGATCGGGGCGTTGCCCATTGCCGAAGAGGTAAATATCATTGTCACCTCCGATCACGGCATGGGCCCGGTCAGCCGGGAGCAATGCATCCATCTAAATAAATATCTTGATTATTCATGGTTTTATGAGATGGAAGGCTATACACCAAACCTCACCTTACAAGTTAAAGACGATTATGCAGACACTGCCTGGAAAGCAATTTCAGCAATACCCCATGTTACGGCGTGGAAACATGGCGAAATGCCTGACAGTCTGCATTATGGCTCAAATCCCAGGACGCTGGACTTTATCCTCGTGGCCGATTCTGCCTGGCAGTTTTCCCTCACCGACAAAACTCCTCATTCTTCAGGTGCACATGGGTATAATCCATTCAATACCGATATGCATGCCATTTTTTATGCAAAGGGCCCTGCATTTAAAAGCGGGTATGTACATCCCACTTTTGAGAATATCAATATCTATCCATTGATCTGCAAGATATTAGGAATTGAGCCGGCCCCGGTAGATGGGCATATAAGGAATGTGGAGGAAATGTTAAAGCCTTGACGTCCTGTTCAATAACAGATGATCTGCAATTACAAGGGCTGCCATTGATTCGACTACAACAACAAGCCTTGGAACATGGCATGTGTCGTGCCGTCCTGAAAGCATGATCTCTGCTGATTCTCCCCTGCTATTTATGGTTGATTGGAGTAATTTGACTGAAGGCACCGGTTTGAATCCCACCCGGAAATAAATGTCTTCCCCATTCGATATTCCGCCCTGGATGCCTCCGTCATGATTAGTGATAAAGCTGATTTTTCCATCACTTGCCTTCATCTGGTCGTTATATTCAGAACCTTTCAACGCTGCGGCACCGAACCCTAATCCGTACTCAAAGGCTTTTGCAGAGCCAATGCCAAGCATAGCATTTGCCAGGGATGCCTGCATCTTGTCGAATACGGGCTCTCCCAGCCCGGCAGGTGTGCCTTTGATCCTGCATGTCACTGTTCCTCCCAGTGTATCGCCTTGTGCAGCGGTAGTAGTGATCAAAGCCGAGATTTTTTCTTCGGAGCCTGGATCAGGGCAACCATAGATGGATTTCCCTGAGAAAACGTAATCAAGATGAACGGGATCTGTGTCGATAATGATCTTACCAACCTGCGAAACACAGGCATCTATTGCAATTTCTGACTCCCGAAGCAATAATTTCGCAATTGAGCCGGCGACTACCCTGGCCACAGTTTCCCGGCCGGATGCCCTCCCTCCGCCTGCCCCGATGGGTACGCCATATTTTTTCTCATAACTATAATCCGCATGAGAAGGCCGGTAAATCTGGCCTGCTTCATCATAATCGGAAGATTTCGCAGAAGAATTTTTGACAAGAAAAGCGACAGGTGCACCGGTGGTTTTCCCATCCCGGATCCCGGATAAAAATTCAACAATATCTTGCTCTTTACGGCCTGTAGCACCGGCATACAACGGTTTTCTACGGTCCAGTCCGCTCTGAATAAAGTCGGTATCTATTGCCAGGCCGGCAGGACAACCATCGATCACACCGCCGGTGGCAACTCCGTGCGACTCGCCAAATGTCGTGAGCCGGAAGATATGTCCGAATGTATTACCTGGCATCTATTTCTGGCTTTCCCCAGGCTTCAGCCTGGGGTTTTATTCCTGCATTGTCCGCAGCTTGTCTTCAAGCTGGGCCAGCTCGGTTTTTGCATCCTGGATCTTCTTTTCGAACTCCTGGCGGAGCAGGTCAGCCTTTTTCGAATGTGCGAGGAAGCCAATATTATTCTCCCACAGCATGATCTCTTCACGGAGCTTGCTGATTTTAGTGCTCAGCGATCCCCATTCACCGCCGCCACCACCGCTGCTGCGGCGCTGGTATCTCCCGTCGTCTGAATTATCGTGGTAAGATTCCTGCCGCGAACGGTATTCTGAACTGGGCCTGGCTTCGTAAGAACTGATCTTCAGCCCGTCGAAATGCTTGTTGATGGCCTGGCGGAATGCGTCGTGCACCCTGTTCTTATCCTTGATCGGCACATGGCCAATTTCTGTGAATTCCCTCTGGAACCCTTTCAGTGTGTCGAGGTTGGCCGATTTATCCTTCCCAGCTTCCCATTCTTCAATCCTGCGGATCAGGTCCAGCTTCTTGTCGAGGTTCTCTTTTTCAGATTCCACAACGGTGGAGAAGAATTTCGATTTATTGTGGAAAAACTCATCGCAGGCCGACCGGAACCGTTTCCAGATCTTATCAGAATGTTTCCTGGGCACTGGGCCGATGTTTTTCCATTCTTTCTGGAGGTTGATCAACTCCTGGGTGGTCTTTCTCCAATCGGTGCTGTCTTTCAGGGCTTCTGCCTGCTTGACGATGTCGAGCTTCAGGTTGAAATTATTAAGCTGCTCTCCCTTTATTTTTGAGAAGAATTCCTTTTTATTGGCAAAGAATCCATTGAGGAAGGCTTTGAATTTCTCCCATATCTCATCATTCTCTTTCTTTGCTGCCGGTCCGATGGTCTTCCAAAGTTTCAGCAGTTCATTGACTTCGCGGGTTTTTTCCTGCCAGTCTTTCAGGTTGTCGATTTCCATGGAAGCAAGCTGCTCGGCCTTTTCGCATAATGCCTGTTTAGCCAGCAGGTTGGTATCCTGGTCTTTCGTCATGCTGCTGTAATGATCCCGCCTCCGCTCATTGATCTTATCCGTGGCATTTTTAAACCTTTCCCAGATTTCATCCCTCTTGTCCTGCGGAACTGGCCCAATCTCCTTCCATTCTTCATGGTATTTCTGTAACTGCTGGAAGGACCTGATGACGGAGGGTTCAATGATAAGCTCTTCGGCTTTCTCGCATAATTCGATCTTTCTTTCGAGGTTCTTTTTAAGGTCAAGGTCCCTTAGCTCTTTGCTGATCTTAACTTTATCGAAGAATTTCTCAACCAGGAAATGGTAATTCTGCCAGAGGTTATTGATTTCAGTGGAAGGTACCAGGCCAATCTCTTTCCATTTAGCCTGTAAATCCTTGAACTGATCGTACGTTTTCTTAAGGGTTTCTTCGGAATTAATGAGTTCCTTGAGCTCGTCAAGGATGGCTTTCTTAGCATCCAGGTTGCGTAATTTTACCACCTCCTGCTGCTCGTTGAACTTTATTTTATTCTTCTTATAAGTCTCAAATACGCTGTTGAATTTTTCCATCAGCACATCCGGAACCGGGGTGTAATTTTCCCGTGTCCCGCCTGCAGCCACATGGCTGTCAAGCATCTGCTGGCGATAATCCTTTGAAAGTCTGAGGAATGCAACTTTAATTAAAGCCACCCTCGTCTTGATCTTCAGGATATTATCTTCCTTTACGGTTTCCTCGAGTATATCAACTAATTTTTCACGGTCATAGGTATCGTATTTTTCAACGATTTCCTCGTGGTATTCCAGGGCTTCCTCATCCTCCTCTTCGATTTCGCTTTCGGCGACATGAACGTCCAGGTCATTGATCTCCTGTAAAATAGCCGCATCGGCATGAATCTCGTCATGATGTTCGGCCTCTGCAGGGATTTCTACCACAGCTTCCTCGGCTACAGGCTCTTCTGTTACAGGTTCTATTGTTACAGGCTCTATTGCTAAAGGCTCTATTG
>CAYJNJ010000156.1:0-4112 GCA_964371595.1 uncultured Bacteroidales bacterium
GTCCTACCGTCTTACAGTCTTACAGTCCTCCCGTCTTACCGTCCTTCTGGCGCTCCTCCTCTCCACCTCCCTTTTCGCCCAGAACGAAGCCAATGTCTGGCATATTGCCGGTGATCAGACAGGGATCGACTTTAATTCAGGGGAACCGGTTGTAATACATGATTTAGCTCCATTATGGAATAATCAATCAATTGCTTCAATATCCGATTCGTTCGGGAATTTTTTGTTTAGTACTGATATGTATTCTGTCCATGACAGGTATGGTACTATGCAAAATTTCGAGGACATGATTCCAGGCGGAATGTCGGGCAGAGCAATAGTTAAATGGCCCGGGATGGAAAATAATTATTATATTTTTAACGGATCTTACCAGGGGGGCTTTTCTTATTCACTTGTTGATATGACTTTGAACGAGGGGAGAGGGGCGGTTACCGATAAAAATATTCCGATTGAAGCTGCATGGGATGCATCCGACCGAGTGGCAATTGTCAAACAAGACAAAACTGAAAGTGTCTGGGTCATCACGAGGAAATTCGCAGACGATGCAATAGCTGCTTTCCTGGTCGACGAAAACGGATTAAATCCCAATCCGGTGATTTCTCCAATGCCGGATCGGGAAGCAGACCCTTCAGGCGATTACGGCTTTATTAAGATTTCATTCGATAAGCGATATTTGATTTCAAGTTATAATGTATATGGAAACCTTGAAATATGCAGTTTTAATTCTTATAACGGCACTGTCGAATATATGTATACCATTACACAACCAATCAATTGGGATCACTTAGGTAGTAAGGGAATCGAGTTTTCACCTGATTCGAAATTTCTATATTCCTGTTATGGAGACTACATAACTCCTGATACTGTTTCGATCTATCAATTAGATATGAAGTTAATAGCTGATTCTGCCCTGTTCATGAACTCGGCAATTCTGGTGGCGAACGGATCTGGTGCGACGCTTCAGCTTGCAAGGGATGGAAAGATCTATACTACCCACCAATGGGAAGATTATTATTGGCTCAGCGTGATCCATCAACCCTGGGTAAGAGGAATTGGTTGTATGTATGAAATGAATGCTATAAATATATTTCCTGGTAGCAATGCTTATTGCCTTCCTAATACTTTGGTCGACTACCTCCTCCGCTTCGAGTGGACCGGAGAGCCATGCCAGGGCTACCCCATCCATTTCAAACCCAATTTCATACCTACTCCCGACAGCATTGTCTGGAACTTCGGCGAGCTGGCACCCGGCAGCGTAACTTCTGAGCTTTCACCTACTTATGCTTTCAAATACCCAGGTGTTCATGAGGTTAAGGTCGATGTCTGGTATCCATCCGGCAGATATGAGCATACATCAAGGGAAATAGAAATCATACCTTCGCCTCAACCAAATTTAGGATCTGATACATTGATATGTGAGGACGCTTCGCTGACGCTCAGCGCAGGTTGCGATGCTGATTTCTTCACTTGGTCCACTGGACAATTTGGTGTCTCTTCTATTACCGTTTTAGATAGTGGAACCTACTGGGTAAAGGGTAAATTCAGCGATTCTGGCTGCGAAGGCTATGATACAATCCACATTGGTTTTCACACCCCGACAATCATTGACGAGACAAATCTTCAAATCACCCCCACCACCTGCAACGGAGCAAGCGGCTCAATAACAGGACTCACTGCTCAAGGCCCTACGCCCTATGCCTACCAATGGCTCGACCTATCCGGCAATCCATACGGAACGAACCTAGATGCAACGGGCCTGCCAGCCGGTCAGTACCAGCTCACCATCTACGATGGGAATGGCTGTGAGACGGTTTCCGAAGTGTATACGATTGAAGATGCAGGAAATTTGCAGGTTTTGGAAGTTGAATTAACACAGCCTCATTGTGGCAGATCTGATGGCCAGATCGTCGTTCATGCCTTCTCACCGTCCGGATCAATCCTGGAATATTCGATCGATGCCGGGGTGAATTATCAATCAGATAGCATTTTTTCTAATCTGTTTGCTTCAAGCTACGCGGTACAGATTAGAGATGAAAATGGGTGTGATGGATTTTATCTTACTAATCCTGTTGTTTTAGAAGATATTTCCGGCCCGCAAGTGACGCAGGTAAATATTACGAATGAAACGGATTTTCTGGGGAATGGATCGATTGAAATCGTTGCAAATGGATCGACGCCGGTGATTTATTTTTCTATTGATGGCGGAGCGACTTATCAATCGAACAATGGAACCTTTAACAATCTTGAAGCTAGGATCTATAATCTAGAAATTAAGGATGAAAATGGGTGCGATACCTCGTTTACTGTTGAAATTCTGAATATTATACTGACTTACCTGCATGCCGTCACTGGTGAAGAAGGAATTTGTGAAGATTTTACCGCACTGATTCCTGTTAATGTGGACAATTTTAATAATGTTGCGGATTTCCATTTAAAACTCGGTTTCAATGCGGATAACCTGCAATGTGAGGGCTTTGCCAATATCCATCCGCAGCTTGCCGATAGTCTTACCGGTTGGGTTGATCAGGCGGCAGGCGATATCCACCTGGCCTGGAATACACCGGCCCCGGTCACTTTCAGCGGATCGGAAAAAGTCGCTGACCTGGTGTTCACGACGAAAAATCCCGGGCAGGGAGAGCTGGCCTGGTACACAGGAAGCACAGAAAGCTATTTCACCAATTCTTCTGGCAACCCCATCCCGGCCGAATTTGAGACCGGCGAAGTGAAAATTTATGAGCCGCCGGAGATCATCCTGGATCAAAGCAAAACCGTTTGCACCGGGCAGTTCGTCTTTATCACAGCTTCTGCCAATGGCAATCAGCCACCGCTGACTTACCGTTGGATTTATCCAACGGGCGACACCACCGGCAACGATCCCTTCTTCTTCTCCGTCACCCAGGACGACGCCGGCCTCTACACGCTCATGGCTACCGACCACGTCGGCTGTACCGACCAGAAAAGCATTGAGCTGATTGTGAGCGATAATCCTTTTGCAGCTTTTCATGGCACCGATACCCTGGAAATGCAGGCCGGTGATGTCCTGGATGCAGGAGCCGGATTTTCATCCTATCTCTGGAATACCGGAGATACCAAGGAAAGCATTGTGATCAACACCGAAGGAAGATATAAGGTAGAGATGGAATCTTCAATAGGTTGTATCGGGACGGATTCGGTGTTTGTAAAGCTTGTTTCAGAAGAAATTCCGGATTTTGAGATTTACGTTCCGAATGCCTTTTCCCCCAACGGCGATGGAATCAACGATAGTTTTAAAATAATATTCCCGCATTCAACCTTCAACATTCAAAATTCAACATTAAGCATTTACGACCGATGGGGTGGGCTTATTGTTGAAACTGACGGCATCGTTTATGGCTGGGATGGGAAGAAGCACGGAAAGGACTGTCCTGGAGGAGTTTATGTTTACAAGATCGTGTTTTCTGTGGATGGAGTTGTGGGGAGCCAGGAGAGAGTAGGGGTGGTGATGCTGGTAAGGTAAAATTCCAAGCACCAAGCACCAAATACCAAACAAATCCCAAGCACCAAACAAATTCCATATTCGAAATCCTAAACTGTTTTGGATTTGATTTTATAAGTTTTTGAATTTGTTTGGTATTTGGTGCTTGGTGCTTGGAATTTATAGCTCACCAGTTTGTAGCATAAAAAAACCCCGGCTTTTAACCGGGGTTTTTTATAAATTCTGGCGACGACATACTCTCCCACAACGAATGCAGTACCATCTGCGCTGGCGGGCTTAACGACTCTGTTCGGAATGGGAAGAGGTGGACCCCGCCGCAATAGTCACCAAAAAATCTTTCTCCGCCAGCTGGCGGATATAATTTTTTAAAAGACATGTAGCGAAAGAAAATACAGTTTTGAGTGGAATATCTTGGCATTTAGCAGAAAGCTACGGATAATTAGTACTGCTCGACTTTGCCATTACTGGCTTTACATCTGCAGCCTATCAACGTCATGGTCTATGACGATCCTTAAAGGAAACCTCATCTTGGGCTGAGTTTCGCGCTTAGATGCTTTCAGCGCTTATCTCTTCCGGACGTAGCTACTCTGCGATGCAGCTGGCGCCACAACAGATGCACTAGCGGTCTGTCCAACTC
>CAYJNJ010000157.1:0-3974 GCA_964371595.1 uncultured Bacteroidales bacterium
GGATAAACCGGTATTTGACTATTTTTGATAAAAACTCACAGGCGTGAAGCAGAAAAGCAGGCTATTTTTCTTATCGGTATTACTAATTATAGCGGGCATTTCCACTTCTTATGCCCAGGGTAAGACCAAAACTGATCCACCACAGGAAATTAAAACGGTAAACCGCATCCTGTTTGTTTTTGATGCTTCCCAGAGCATGTACGGAAGGTGGCAGAGCGATATCAAGTTCAATATCGCCAGGAATATTATGATCAAGGTGCTCGACAGTCTTAAAACACTGCCCAATCTTGAGGTAGCGCTTAGATTATATGGCCATCAGCATCACTGGCCGCCACAGGTTTGCACTGATACAAAGCTTGAGGTTCCCTTCGGCAAGAATAATTTTGATCTGATCATCGATAAGTTAAACAGTGTCACACCGAAAGGTACAACCCCTATTGCTTATGCCCTGGAGCAGGCCATAAATGATTTTCCGCCCTGTGACCATTGCCGGAATGTGGTGGTATTGATTACCGACGGGATTGAGGAATGCGATGGCGACCCCTGCCTGGCTTCCGAAAAGCTGCAGAAAGGCGGAATTGTCCTGAAGCCCTTTATTATCGGGATCGGGCAGAATTTTGAGAAAGCTTTTGATTGTGTCGGTATTTACCTCGATGCCCAAACGGAGGATAATTTCAGCCAGGCGCTGAACATCGTCGTTTCCCGGGTGCTTAACCCGACAACCTGCCAGGTTAACCTGCTGGATGCCAATAACAGGGCTACGGAAACGAATATCCCCATGACATTTTACGATAGTTATAACGGCAAGATCAGGTATAATTTCATTCATACGATCAACAGCCGCGGAATGCCCGATACACTCGACATCGATCCACTGATTATGTATGATGTTGTCGTTCATACTATTCCGCCGGTCAGGGTCGACAGCGTGAAATTAATTCCCGGGAGGCATACCATAATTCCGGTCAGCGTACCCCAGGGCAATCTTCTGATCAAAATGAATACCCAGAATGCCACGTTGAAGGAGTTGAAAACGATCATCAGGAGGGAAGGTAGCATGGAGACCATCAATGTCCAGGATATCGACGTCCCTGAAAAGTACCTGACCGGCACCTACAGCCTTGAAATCCTGAGCCTGCCGAGGTTTTATGCAAATAATATATCTGTTCTTCAAAGCCATACGACCACCGTGGAGATCCCGATACCGGGAATTGCTGTGATCCAGAAGTATGTCAAGGGTTACGGCAGCCTTTTCCTGGAAAAGGACGGCCAGCTGGAATGGATCTATTCGTTCCGTGATACCGATCCGCCGCAGGAATCGCTAGTGCTGATGCCCGGGCATTACCGCGTGGTTTACCGTTCACGTTATGTCAACAAATCGAGCTACACCATCGAAAGGTCCTTCGAAGTGAAATCGGGGATCACTACCAATGTCAAGCTGCAGGATTAGGCTTTCATCCTTTTCTTTATAAATTATGCTGATTTTCATCATAGGATACATGGGTGCGGGTAAGACCACGCTTGGGAAAGACCTTGCAGCCAGGCTGGGATACCGCTTTATCGACCTTGATAAGCTGATAGAATCAGAAACAGATTGTTCGATCAGCAATTATTTTGACAGGTTTGGTGTGGCTTCATTCAGGGAGAAGGAGCGGGAAATCCTGGTAAATTTAATTACTGTAACCGATATTGATACGGTGATTGCCACCGGCGGCGGGACGCCCTGTTACGCAGATAATATGGAGTTAATGAATAAAGCCGGTGTCACGGTCTTTCTCGATACCCCATATGAAATTCTTCTTACAAGATTAATTAAAGAATATAAGCACCGACCGCTGCTGAAGGATATCGCTGTTGCAAAGCTCCCGGGATTTATAAAGGAACATATGGAAAGCAGGCGGAAATACTATTTTTTGGCGAAGGTCCGATTCCCGCTCGCATAGAGCCTCACCCCCTGGCCCCCTCTCCATTTTGGAGAGGGGGAATAGGGGGTAGGGGGTAAAGGGGGTGAGGTTGTGGTTAAACTCCCTGGCATTTATATTCTTCCTAATTTTGTATCCTCAATAAAATCGAAATCGATGAGTGACGTTGACAAACTCAAGAACCTGGTATTGGCCCCATATATTCTCAAAGCCATGGCCCTTATCGGCGTGAGCCGCAAGGTAGGCGGCAACCAGTTCAGGCATGCATTTTCCACCCTTGGTATTTTACTGGATTATAAATATCTCAACGACAGTGTCCTGCTGAAAGCTTCACTGATCCATGACCTCCTGGAAGATGTGCCTGAAACCCAGGTGGAAGATATCCGTAACACCGATTTTGAAGGAAATGCAGTCGTTGACCTTGTACTGGAAGTGACCCGCCGCAATGATGAAACCAAGCCGGAATACCTGCAAAGGATACTGGTATCCGGTTCCAGGCGCGCTAAAATTCTAAAATGCGCCGACCGCATAAGCAACCTGACCGACCTTCACCGCGACACCCATCCCGATCATAAAATTACCGGTTACCTTGTCCAGACAGAAGAGTTCATTATCCCGATGGCCCGGGAAGTCAATGCCGATATGGTAATAGAGCTTACCGATCTTATTGACAAAAGAAGAAAGATTCTCAGGAGGATGATGTCTGGCAGCAGCGACTAAGCAGTGCTACATTTTCCACATGCTGCGTATGCGGAAACATATCAACCGGCTGGACTTCCGTTACTTTGTAAAATTCCGACATCAGCTGGATATCTCTTGCCTGTGTTGCCGGGTTGCAGCTGACATAAACGACTTTCTCCGGTCTTGCTTCAAGGATCTGATTCACAACCTTTTCGTGCATGCCGCTGCGGGGAGGATCGGTGATGATAATGTCGGGACGGCCGTTTTTATCAAAAAATTCTTTATCCAGGATCTTTGCAATATCCCCTGCAAAGAATGAAACATTGCTGATCCCGTTCAGCGAGGCATTTTCAAATGCGTCATCCACAGCCGATTCAATGTACTCAAGGCCGACAACCTTCTTCACATATTTTGAAACATAGCAGGCAATGGTACCAGTGCCTGAGTATAGGTCGTAAACGGTTTCACCGCCACGGAACCCGGCCATTCCTGCCGCTATCCTGTAAAGATTGGCGGCCTGTACTGCATTCGTCTGGAAAAACGAAACCGGCCCGATCTTGAATTTCAGGGCAGGATCAGAAGGGTTGAATGCCTGCAGTTCTTCTATGAGATAAGGGTTTCCATGGAAAAGCCTGATCTCCAGGTCGGAAATATCATCGTTCTTCTTGGGATTGATGACATACATCAGCGAGGTCACAGCAGGAAACTTATCCCTGACGTATCCACACAGTTCGTTGATGATCTCCTCTTCATTATCCCTGAAAACCAGGATCACCATAAAATCGCCTGAAGCGGTATTGCGGATGATCAGGTTCCTGAGCAGGCCTTCCCAGGTTTTAACATCGTAATAGGTCCAGTCCCTAGATAAAGCGTAAGCATTGACAGCCAGGCGGATTTCATTCGAAGGGTCAGGCTGCAGGTAGCATTTCTCAATATCGATGATACGGTCAAACATGCCTGGCAGGTGGAAGCCGAGCCCATTGGAATTAATATTCTCACCGGCTTCTGGCCGGGACTCTGTAAACCATTTCCGGTTTGAAAATGTGTAATCAAGTTTGTTACGATAGAAAAAGATATTACTGGAAGCGAGTATCGGCTTTATTTCAGGGTATTCGAATTTACCGATCCTGTCGAAATGGTCTTTTACCTGTTTTTGTTTGAAATGGAGCTGCTTTTCATAGCTCATGTTCTGCCAGCGGCATCCCCCGCAAAGCCCGAAATGGCTGCAGACAGGCTCAATCCTGTCGGCGGAATACTCATGGAAATGCACGATTCTGCCCTCGTAAAACGAACTTTTCTTCCGTGTCACCTGCACATCGACCACATCACCCGGCACCCCGTATGGGATAAATACCACGCGGCTTTCGACCA
>CAYJNJ010000158.1:0-3850 GCA_964371595.1 uncultured Bacteroidales bacterium
TTCAGCCATTATAACGCAGGCAAGGCCCTGAATGGGGAACCCGGAAAATACATGCCCAGGCTAAGGGCAACCGGCCCGTTCACATTGCTGATCAGCCTGGCGATTATCATTTTGGCGGTTATTGCGTTTCACTGAGTTAGCAAGCCACAAGCCACAAGCCACAAGCCACAAGCCATTAGCCACAAGCCACAAGCTACAAGCTACAAGCCACAATTCATAGTTTTATATTTTGAATTTGTATCTTCAAATTTATTTGGTATTTGGTGCTTGGTGCTTGGGATTTATTTTTCAACATCTCTTGACTTATAGCATATGATTTTCATATATTTACAGGCCAATTAACCCGACTATCCCCCCTGATCTATTATTAGGTCGACATTAGATGGATCTAATATAACTCGAATATCTATCGTTGAGTTTTTCATTGATTTTAAGCTCTTTGAGCTTTAACCTTCTACTTGCAGAAACATGAAAACCTCCTTTGTTAAAAAGCCAAATTCCATTATCAATTGCCACACCCACATCTTTACGATCGACCATGTGCCTGATGATTTTGGTAAATCGTTGCTTCCCTGGCCATTTTACCGGCTATTTTCGATGCAGAATATCAAATGGTACTATAAAAACCTGACGGTTGAAGGAAGCAGGCGGTACCGGTCATTTATCCATCGGTGCGATAATGTCTGGTTTACCTTAAAAGGCTGGATGAAAGCCACGATCATACTCTGGTTTGTCTATTTTATGATCTTCCGGATCATTAAATGGCTCATCCGGATCACGATAGATTTCCTGCGGCTCAATACCATATTCAGCCCCGAGGTCAAAGCCCTGATCGGCAGGTACAAAACGATGGCACGCTATTCTATTAATTACAAAGATCAGGCATCAATTTTTAATTTCCTTAAAAAAAACTACCCTACCCGTACCCGGTTTGTGGTATTAACAATGGATATGGAATATATGGAAGCGGGGCGGCCGAAAGTATCTTACCTGGACCAGGTCAGCGAGTTGGAAAGAATAAAGAAAAACAAGGAAGATATGCTCCCCTTTATCTTTGCCGATCCCAGGAGAATTGCTGCCACCCGCAATAAGAAAGGGCAGGAGAATTATGAAGGCTTGATGAAATCCCTGCTGAGCCGGAATATCTTTAGCGGTATCAAGATCTACCCGGCCTTAGGTTATTATCCTTTCGACAAAGACCTTATTCCCATTTTAGAATTTGCACAGGAGTATGATATCCCAATAATGACGCACTGTATCAGGGGAACGGTTTTCTATCGCGGGAAGAAAAAACCGGAATGGTCGCAGCACCCCATCCTTAAATACAACAGCAAAGAAGGCGATTACAAAAACATCCCATTTCCGCAGAAAAAAAATTTTGATTTCACTACCAATTTTACCCATCCGCTGAATTACCATTGCCTGCTTGATAAAACGCTGCTTTCGGGTTTCCTGGGTGTGGAAAAGGACCTTTCCCGATTAAAAATCTGCCTTGGCCATTTCGGTGGCGAAGACGAATGGAACCTATACAGCCAGGATGCCTGGAACAATTACAACAACAATATTGCACCCATCGAAAAAGAACTCTACCTTAAGCATAAAAATACCCTTAACCACGCCAGTACCCGTACCATTTGGTGGAACGCCTCCTGGCTTTCTGTCATTTACGATCTGATAGTAACCTATGAAAACGTATATGCCGATGTCAGTTTTATTCTTCACAACCAGCAATTGTTTCCCTTGCTGAAATATATACTGCAGGATGAAAAAGTCAGGCATAAGATCCTTTTCGGAACTGATTATTATGTCGTCGCCCAGAAGGGCGTTGATAAAGCGCTTTACCAGAACTTACGGAGCTACCTGGGCGAGGAACTCTTCCTGCGAATTGCGGAAACTAATGCCGCGGAATATGTAAGGACAAAATTTGCCTGAGCTTCTCAGGTGAAATAATATAAAATTGCTTTATTAACTGTATTAATTACCAACCAAAACAATGCCATGGAAAAGTTTGAAACAAGAAACGGCGTAAGCGTCAGGGCTTACAAAGGGGATGCAATGACTTTACTTGCATTTGACCTTGAAACAAACCTGAAAAATAACCTTGCGGGATTTACGATCAGTTACCGCTGTAAAATCGGGGGACAATGGGTTGAGAACTATATTTTCAACCGCCTTAAATTCCCTGATGAATTCTTTATTAATAATCCGGATATTCCCTGGGAAGACAGGAATTCTACCCTTTATTCCCCAATCCAGAAATTCAACTGGGTGCATGTGCCGAATACCAACATCAATACCGAAGTCCCGGTGTTTGGCGACTATAAATATGAGATAACGCCCCGGTACATTGTAAATGGCGTTCTTGAAGATTTAAAGCCGGAACTGACAGTCACAGTGGGAATCAATGTCAGTCCGTTTGATCTCAGGAATACCAAAATAGGGTTTACCAGGGGCTTTGTATCATCCGTAGCATATGCAAAGCGTTTCAATGTGGAAAATAACAGGGTAAGGCCGCCAAAAGTGCAGGATACGCTGCTTTTTGACATCACACAAAAGGCGGACACCGCTAAAAGATGGAACGACAGCATAAGGAGATATGAGAACACGGATTATACTTTTGAAGAACAGCACCGATGGCTCGGCTGGCAGGCAAGGCAGCGTATTCTTGATTTTCTTGACGAAGTCGTGAACGATAATACGCTGTCCCTTAAGGTTTTTGCTTTTGACCTGGATGAGCCTGAGATTTGCAGGAGGCTTCTCACCCTGGCAATGAAGGGCCGGATTAAGATCATCCTTGATGATGAGGATGGGAAACATGGTAAGCCTGCTTCCATGGAAACGGCTTTTGAGGGAGAATTTAAAAACCGTAGCGTGGATCCTGCGGCAATTACAAGGGGCCATTACAAGGCGCTTGCCCACAGCAAAGTTTTCATCCAGGTAAAAAACAGCAAAGCGGTGAAGGTACTTACCGGCTCGACCAATTTTTCGACCAATGGGATTTACATTAACAGCAATCATGTCCTGGTATTCGATAATAAAAAAGTGGCACAGCTTTACAGCGATGTGTTCGACGCATCATTCGGGAAGCAAGGGATGGACAGCTTTAAAGGCTCGGAATATTCAGTGAACGAATACGAATTTGCCGAAGCTAACCTTCCCGAAATGACCATCACTTTCGCTCCTCATACCAATGAGGCGGCACAAGCGATCTTTGACCGGATCAACGGGCGTATTTTAAAGGACGGGAATACCGACGTATTGTTTGCCATCATGAGAGATACCAGCAATAGCTCCATCCTGGATGCCGTAAAGGAGCAGGTGCGTAGCAATACAGTTTTTACTTACGGGATTACCGACAGCATTGGTGACGATGCCGAATACAACGTGTTTTTATACAAGCCAAATTCCAGGAGAGGTATCAGGGTTGCTGCGAAGGGCATTGAGAACACCTTGCCAAAGCCGTTCGGAAAGGTAGCAGGGGTCTCCGGCTACGCCATACATCATAAGTTCGTTGTGGTGAATTTCAGGGGCGACGACCCGGTGGTATATTGCGGAAGCAGTAACCTGGCATTCGGCCCGGAACAGAAGAACGGTGACAATCTCCTGGAGATCCATGATAAGGACATTGTGACTGCGTTCGCTATAGAAGCGTTGCGTCTTGTCGACCATTTCCACTGGCGCAACAGCGAGATTAATAAAGCGGAAATGCATCTTGATGACATTCATTCGGAGACCGAAGCTTGGTATCAGTCATGGTTCGATAATTCCGACCTGAAATGCCTTCAGCGGGAGCTTTATATCAGGGGATAGCGGGGGGCAGTCGTCAGTCGTCAGTCGTCAGTCTTCAGTC
>CAYJNJ010000159.1:0-3672 GCA_964371595.1 uncultured Bacteroidales bacterium
GTCAAATACCTGGTATCCTTTCAGTAGTTCAGGATCCACCCCCTTCTGCAATGCAAAATAATGGGAATCGATGGAAAGCGAATGATGCGTGTCAAGCGGAAATTGCACGGTGGCGTCGAACCCTATTTTCTCAGGATCAATTTCCTTGACCCATCCGTTCATCGCGCACAGGTAAATCTCCTCCATTAATTCCTTACGAACGATTTCCCTCCAGGTGGTTGCAGTTTTAGCGGGATCCGGCAGCAAATCGACACGGTAAACCATCATCAGCAACTTCCCGTTCACTCGGATATATCTTTTATCCTTAAAAGCCGGCAACAGGCTCCGGATAAATCCTTCATCATCCTGGTCGGAATGGGATTGTTCCATAAGCACTTCATTATCAAAACCATCCCAGCGGCGGCTCCAGTTCTCATTGGCCCAGCAAACGCAAAACGGGAAATCAGGACTGCCCGAGGCGATCATTTGCTCTATCGGTTGCTGTAATAGCTTTTTCCCTCCGAAATAATAATAATAGTAACAAAATCCATAGATCCCGTATTCACGCGCCAGTGCAGCCTGCTGCTCACGGACCTCCGGCACCCTCAGGTCATAAAAACCCAGGTCGGAAGGCAGATGCGGCTGGTAATGACCCGGGAACAACGGCTTTGCTTTCGATACATTGGTCCATTCAGTGAATCCTTTGCCCCACCAGTAATCGTTCTCCGGAATGGCATGGAATTGAGGCAGGTAAAATGCAATTAATCTGACAGGTGATGTCATTTTTAAATAATATTAATGATGATAAAGACTTGCGCAAATAGTAATTCAGGCGCTTAACAGCGACTAAAAATAAGGTTTTATTTTATCCGGCCGTTCAAATAATTCCATTTTGTGATGCTGAAATAGTGTAAACAGCCGGGTTTTGATATGGGTGCCGATCGGATTAATTGTTTAATTTTGGCTGCGAAAAATGCTGTGTGAAAGTTACAGGAAAAGCTGCTTAAACGCTACGGAATGAAGATAAATCGGATCTTTTACGAGGGAAAGGATTTTTTCAGGCAGATCTACCTGAACCGCCGCCTGATCTTCGAGCTCACCAAGAGGGAATTTAAAACCAATTACGCTGAAAATATTTTTGGCCTCCTGTGGGCACTTGTTGAACCGCTGGCCATGATGACGATCTTATGGTTCGTCTTTTCTTATTTGCAAAGAGGCGGCTCAGCTGACGCTGAAGTCCCCTATTCCATTTTCCTGCTGAGCGGTATCCTGGCTTACGATTTTTTCAATAAAGGCATCAATAAAGGGTCAAAAAGTATCAAGTCATACAGTTTCCTCGTAAAAACCGTCAATTTCCGCATTGCCATCATCCCCATCATCGTTATTTCCGCCGAATTGATGATCCACCTGATCGTGCTGGCATTACTGATATGTATCTTGATCCTGAATGGGATCTACCCATCATGGTACTGGTTCCAGGTATTTTACTTCCTGTTCGCCCAGTATCTCCTGCTCATCGGGTTCAGCTGGCTCACCGCATCGATCCAGCCTTTTTTCCCGGATATCTCCTATATCATCACGATTTCGATGAGGGTGCTGTTTTTTATGACGCCAATCTTCTGGGACCTGAAAAGCGTTCCGGAAGCATATGTCAAGTATTTTTCACTGAATCCACTGGGCTATATCGTGAACGGGTACAGGGACAGTGTCCTTTACCATGTCCCTTTCTGGCAGCACGGTTTCCAGACCATTTATTTCTGGGGGTTCACGGTGGTGGTCTATATTTTCGGGATAGTAGTTTTTAAACGGTTGCGGCCTCATTTCGCCGATGTTATCTGATAAGGAAAAAGAAGAGAAATTATGAGCGATCCGGTAATACATCTCGAAAACGTCACTAAAAAATTCAGGCTTTTCCCGAATAAAAAGTCGCGCATGCTTTATGCCCTGAACCCGCGCGGAAACCAGAAAGGACAGGATTTCTACGCGGTAAAAAATATCAACCTGACGATCAACCAGGGAGAGATCGTCGGCATTATCGGCAGGAACGGCTCCGGGAAATCCACGCTGCTGAAGATCATTTCCGGCATATTGACACCCACGGAAGGAAGCGTGGAAACGACCGGTAAAATTATCCCGCTGATCGAGCTTGGCGCAGGTTTTCACCCCGAATTCACCGGGCTGGAGAATATCTATTTTTATACCGTGGTCCTTGGCTACAAACGTGCTGAGATCGAAAAGCTTGTTCCCGAGATCATCGCTTTTTCCGAGCTCGGCGATTTCATCAACCAGCCCATCAAGAGCTACAGCAGCGGGATGAAATCACGCCTGGCGTTCTCGGTATCTATCCTGATAGAGCCCGAGATCCTGATATTGGATGAGATATTGTCTGTCGGCGATGAATATTTTAAACAGAAAAGCTTCGCCCGGATGCAGAAATTCTTTGAATCGGGCAAGACCATCCTGTTCGTTTCCCACTCAGCCCAGCAGATCAACGAGTTATGCCACCGTGCCATTTTGCTCGACAAAGGCGAGATCGTCGATGCCGGCGAAACGAAGAAGGTGACGAATAATTATCATAAGCTCTGGTCGACCCTGGGCAAAGCGCGTGATGATTTCCGGGAGAGCCTGATCAGTGGCATGAATAAGGCTTAAAGCTGCACAAGCAGCAACTGATCCCGGAAATTATATTTATCGTTATGGCAATTAAACTTAAATATATTACCGCACTAGCTTTAACTTTAGCAATTATAATGCTAAGTGCTTTTATTAAAGAAAAAAATCTTCCCGGTTTTTACTATTCAAAGGATTGCCTGTATAATTTGACAATATTTAATGACTCCACTTTTCAATTCAAGCACCGTATTGGTTATCAAAAAAGTATATCTACCGGTACATGGCGAATATATGGAGAAAAGTATCTGATCCTTAGGAGTAATTATATGGATATACTTAATACACCTTTTAATGTAACTGAAGGGAAGAATCTGGATAGAAAAGATTCAATATATATTAAAATAAACTCTGATTTCGTTAAAGATAGTACTTGTTTTTATGTAATAATTATAAATGATAGTACTCAAATTGCAAGTAATGATGGTTATTTCCATTCGAAAAGATTATCAACAATTAATACACTTAAATTACTTTACACATGTCCAGATTATAAAGGAATCCCCTATCAAATCAGAGATACGGTCGGGACTATAGTTTATAATCTTAATGAACCAAATTCCAATGAATTTGAGTTTGATTGGAATTGTGATGATGACCTATTTTACTTTGAAGTTTTTAATAATGACACTTTAGATATTAAAAACCAGTATTTATATTTTAGAAACAAGAACTCAAAGCTTTTTAAAAGCAGTTCATCCAGATCCCTCAGGCCTGATGCATCATGACATGTTTCAGTCCCATCCCCAACCCGCGAAATGATTTATTGTACTAATTATCAGCAACATACCATTTCACTCGGCCTTCAAAATTTAAATAATAGCGAAGGTCGGGGAGCAGCAAAAAAGAGGGTGTCTCAAAAGTCTATTTTCTTATTAACCGCAGAGGTATCAGAGGATAATCAGAGGTAACAGAGTATTGGAAATCAGATACTTATTTCTCGGTTTCCTCTGTTAAACCTCTGGTTTCTCGTATGTTTGTTTTTGTTTTTGATCTTTGCAGTAATAATAAGGAAAATGGCTG
>CAYJNJ010000160.1:0-3642 GCA_964371595.1 uncultured Bacteroidales bacterium
GGGAAGAGGAGAAGGGGGGAAAGGGAGAAGAGGAGAAGAGGGGAAAGGGAGAAGAGGAGAAGGGGGGAAAGGGAAAAGAGTGCTTTGAATAATGCTTTGAATTTCATGGTTGTAATAGTCGGAATAATCTATTGCAAGTTAGTGCTTCTTTTGTTTCTCGCAGATCAGCGCAGATAATAAAACGCAGATTTACGCAGAAAGGTATTTGCGGTATCTGCGGCTTGATCTGCGAAAATCTGCGAGAAATTCACTGGAAATTACAGTAAATTCATTATTATGAAGTAAAGATGTTTTTTATTTAATGACTACCAGTTTACCATTGAAAATGCTTTGGCGGTGCTTTATTAAGCTGACCATATATACACCGGGAGTATAAGGCGCAATGAATGAATCGCCATTTGTATCCCCTTCTTTCCGGATCAGCATTCCTGTAATATCACTGATCCGTAACTTAACATCTTCAAAGTTTTCCATTCCCGTTACCAGGGAAATTCTTTCACCCGGATGAGCAGGATTTGGATAAAAATTGCCTGGCAATTGTATGTTTTTTTCATCTTCGATGCCGGTAATCAGCCCTAGTGGTACGCGGATGAATTTTGGACGGTACGAATCGGCATCCATGCGGTCGGTCCAGACATTTTTACACTGGGAAGGACAGATGTAAGGATCGAGCGTATCGACCCAGTCGTTGACATTGTAGGAGATCAGCAATTCGTTATCTTCAGTGAAGCTGGGATGAGAGTAAGCATTATATGTTAGAAGATAATTTTCGCCGATCATGCTTTCCTCGGTATAAAGCAAGGTCTGGTTTATGAATGGCCCGGTAGGACTGTCACTTTCGTAAGAGTATATATTTCTTCCCAGTCCGCAGGTAAGGTAGCCGTTTTCCTGGGTGATGATATAGTATCTATCCTCAATCTTCACGACGCTGTAAGATGGTGAGACAGGCAGATCGGAGATCTTCTGTATCATCATAATATTCTCCGTCCATTCAGTGCCGGTCCAGTATTCCCAGGCACCGAAAAGGCCATCGGGCGGGCAGCGTGCGATGAACGGCTCCTGGACGATCCAGTTCACCTTGTTAGCGTAAATGTACAAGTAACCTGCCACCGAATCGGTGAGCACGCATCTGCCGAAAACAAAATTACCACGGTCAGGCAAAGGTGACATCTGAACGATCTGCAGACCCGGCATCAGTAACTTTGCTACATAAATGTCGATTAATTCCCAGGTTTGGCTATCGAGATGCTCGAAAAAGATATAGACCGTATCCTGGTACTCGAAGCCGTGGTTGGGCCATAAAAGCTCGAGCTGTGTGCTGCCCGGGATTTTAAAGGTAGTCCTGAAAATGCCGGTTTCGGCACTGTCGATATGAGTAACAAAGCTGTTCCGGTCAACAGAATCCTGGACCATCATGCAGTTCCGTATCTGGAAAAGGCAGGGAAGGGTGTTGTCGGTGGTATCGACAGGTACGATGTAACTGTCGCCGAACAGCCAGATGACACGCTTGTCGGAAAGCGGAATTGAAATCGTTGCATCCCCGGCTGTCCAGCCATTCCCGGTGCGGCGGAAATACCCGGTGAAAGTGCTGTCGAAGTAGGCGGTACCGTAAAATTGGGGAAATGCACTGCAATGAATTAGCAATAGAATTGGTATAATTTGAAACGATTTTATCATTTCGTCTTCTCTGCATTGTCAAGCATCACCTGCACTGCATCATAGCCCAGCGCATCAAAAATGGTTTCCACCTGGTCGGTATAACCGGAATTATGGCTCATCATAGCATCTTTGATGAGAAAAGCCTTGAAATCATGGTTCTGTGCCCCGATCCAGGTTGCCAGGACACAGCCGACGGAACTGAGCCCGCACAGAAAAACCGTATTCACTTTCAGGTCTTTCAGGACTTTATCCAGATCGGTTTTGTTAAATCCATCCCCATACGATTTAATGACCTTCGGATCGGTTGGGAGGATTTTTACATCTTCAGGAAATTCAAATTCCGGTGTACCGGGGAATGGCCCTGCATTTTTATCGGAATGATAAATGCGTACGATCGGGAAACCGGCATTGCGGAAAATGTCGATATAAGCATTTATCACATACATGCTGAATTCTTTCCCTTCTTCATCCATCATCGGCAGAAACTGGTTCTGGATATCGATGACGAGAAGTGCAGGCCGAAGACGTTCCGGTGCTTTGTCTGCTTCCTGTGCGGAAAGGGACAGGGGGACAAGGAGACTGGTGGAAAGGGAGAGGAGGAGGATTACGGAGAATAATAGCTTTTTCATAATACTTTAGTTTGAGAGCATAAAGATAGTGAGTGATATCCGATTTACAGTTTACGGTTTACGATTTTTGATTTGTATGTTGATTTTCGAAAAATATTTTCATTTCGTTGTGACTTTTCCGCTTTTTTCCTGTCCTTTGTTATGTGAAAAAAGTAACAATCATCGGCGCGGGAGCGGCAGGGCTTGCTGCAGCATCCTACCTTGCCCGGAACGGATTTCAGGTAACCATTTTTGAAAAGAACAATTTCCCGGGCGGGAGATGTGCCAGCTTTACCAAAGATGGCCATCGTTTCGACATCGGCGCGACGCTGATGATGATGCCTCAGATCTATGAGCGGACTTACGCTGACTTTGGAAAAAGCTTGCAAAAAGAGCTTGATCTGGTGCGCATGGACCCGGTTTACCGTCTGAAATACCCCGATAATACCGAGCTGCTCTTTTCTTCCGATCTTATGAAAATGCAGGACCAGCTTGAAGCCATCGAAGCAGGCAGTTACCCGAACTTTCTCAGGTACATGGACCAGAGCTTCCGTGCCTACCGCATTTCGATGAAGCACATCATCGACAGGAATTACGACCATATTTTCCAGTTCATAAATCCCTGGAACCTGTTCAGGCTTTTTCTCCTTAAAGCTTTTTCGAATCATTACGGTCTTGCTTCTAAATATTTTAAGAGCGAAACCCTACGTACCGCTTTCACTTTTCAGAACATTTATGTGGGGCAAAATCCCTATAAAGCTTCTGCGATTTTTTCAATGCTTCCTTTTATGGAGCTCACCGACGGGGTCTTTTTCCCGAAGGGCGGGATGAATAAAGTTTCGGAGAGCCTTGAATCCATTGCGCTGGAGAACGGAGTTGAGATAATTTACAGGACTAATGTGAGCAGGATCAGAACAGAAGGGGAGATGGGGAGACAAGGAGAAGGGGGGGAAAGGGGAAAGGGGGACAGGGTTATTGGGGTTGAACTTGCTGACGGGACATTTTTCCCGGCTGATATTGTACTGGCCAATGCTGACCTGCCTTATGTTTACGAGGAGTTACTGCCGCCGGGGGCAATGCTTCAGCGTGTTAAAAAGCTGGGTTACACCTGTTCTGCCATTGTTTTTCACTGGGGGATGGATTGTGTTTTACCAGGGCTGGATCAGCATAATATTTACGTTTCCAATGATTACCGGAACAATATAGAAGCCGTTTTCAGCGAGAGCGGGGTTGCGCCTGAGCCGAGTTTTTACCTGCATTCCCCGGCCCGGGCCGATATTTCTGCTGCTCCAAAGGGAGAGGACAGCATATCGGTGATTGTGCCGGTGGGGAATTTAGGGCAGGGAGGCATAGGGGCATGGGGGCAGGGAAGCAT
>CAYJNJ010000161.1:0-3547 GCA_964371595.1 uncultured Bacteroidales bacterium
CGCAGAGAGGGGGCCGGGGGGTGAGGCCAAACGCAGAGAGGGGCCCGGGGGGTGAGGCCAAACGCAGAGGGGGCCGGGGGGTGAGGTATTTGCATGTAATAATATTTTACCTTTGAATCAACCAAACAATAAGCAGCTTGACATAATTTCTTTTCAGACTGACAATTATTTCCTATTCAAAGACATTATTTTCTGACCATGGAAAACAATGAAATTAAAACCTGTTCCCGCTGTCTTGTTCACGAGCAGCTGCCTGGTGTTTCCATTCATGTTGACGGGGAATGTAACCTCTGTAAGAAATACGTTCCTTATGTACCGGCAGATCCCGGAATCCTGTTGAAGGTTATAAAAAAAGCGAAGAAAAAAGGAAGGACCTACGATGCGCTGGTACCTGTCAGCGGCGGAAAGGACAGCGCTTATGTACTTTACCTTGCGGTCAGGAAATATGGATTGAAAGTGCTGACTTTTACTTTCGATAATGGTTTCATGAGCCCTATGGCCATGGAAAATATCGGCAGGATAACGGAAAGCTGCGGCGTCGACCATGTCTGGGTGAGGCATAACCCATCGATGCTGAAGAAGCTCTACCGCACAGCGCTGATGAATTCAGGTGAAATCTGCGGCCTCTGCGGAATGGGAATCGAAAACAGTATGCTCAAGATCTCCGAAGCATGGAAAATACCGCTCATCTTTCTCGGGCATTCCCCTACGGAACAAAATTCCTTTTCAACCGAAAATATTTATGATACCACTAAATTAAAGGCAATACTCCGTTACAAAAGCGAGGTCACTACTGAAATGATAGACCGGTTCCTTATTTACCCGGACCTGAATTTTATAACAAGTTATATCTACAGCCGGACAGGCCGTTTCGGGAGAAAAATAAACCTTCTCTATTTTGAACAGCTTCCATCTGACAAAGAAATCAGCAAAATCTTAAATGAAAACCTGGGATGGACAGAATCAAATCATTCCGGTTA
The DNA here is from genome assembly GCA_964371595.1 of uncultured Bacteroidales bacterium. Taxonomy (GTDB): domain Bacteria; phylum Bacteroidota; class Bacteroidia; order Bacteroidales; family JAGOPY01; genus JAGOPY01. The sequence continues at coordinate 981 of CAYJNJ010000161.1, forward strand.
TTCCAGGCATTTTGACTGTCTTGCCGAGCCATTTTCGAATTATATCAGGGAAAAGCGAATGGGATACTCCCGTCGCCTTCCCCAGTTAAGCAACATGATCAGAAGTGGTGAAATCGGGCGCGAAGAAGCTATCGACATCTTACAAAAAGATAAAGAAGAATACTCACTGGATAATTTTGGCTTTATCCTCGAGACCCTCAACCTCAATCACAAGGACCTTAACAGGATTGAAAATATCCCGCTGCATGTTTTTGAGGATGAAAAGTCAAAAGCGAACCTTCTTTTCGGAAAGGTCAGGGCGCTGGTCAAAGGCAATTAAAGATTTATGAAGCAATAAATTCTGGTATACTTTTTTTTATGGTCATGCGTTTTGGGATATAAATAACCGAATGGTCGCTAAAAAATATATTTATCCCGTAACTATCGGATTTTTTCTGCTCTTTTCAATTTCACAAGGATTTTCCCAGGTAAGTATCAAGGCTGAAATCATGGATGAGATCAACAAAGCCAGGGTGAGCGGATGCAATTGCGGAGATGAAAGAATGCCGCCGGCAGGGAAGCTTGAATGGAACGAACAGCTTGAAAAGGCCGCGGCTAAACATGCTGTGGATATGTACGATCACGACAATCTTGATCATAAAGGCACCGACGGCTCCGACCTTGGCGACAGGATATCAGCTACAGGTTACGCCTGGTCGATGGTCGGGGAAAATATCTCGTGGGGATTTACCGAAGCCGGGGATGTTGTCCGGGGATGGATCGAAAGCTCAGGCCATTGCAAGAATATGATGAATCCCACCTTCACCGAAATGGGAGCGGCGCGTAAAGGTGAATACTGGGTGCTGGAGCTGGCAGCGGGAAAATAGCTTCAAGCCGCAAGCCACAAGCCACAAGCCGCAAGCCGCAAGGCCACAAACCTCCCTGCTATTTCTTCAGGATCTTCCCCTGGTAATACTTTCCGTTTGCTCTTAGTGACACCAAGTACAGCCCGGGGACCAGGCCTGAAACATCAACATCCTTCCCTGCGAATGGTACAATTTTCATTACCAGCTTCCCGGTCATATCAATCATTTCAAGGCTGTCGCATTGACCGGGAAAATCTTCCGGAAATGAAAAAACATTATTTGCCGGATTGGGAAACAGCCTGATTATATTAATTTTTACGGGCTCAAAAATGTCGTAAGTATAGGATGCAAACAGCCATTGATATGCGGTACCGAAATCATCGCGCCAGAGCTGTTCATTGTGCTGTCCGCCAGGGATAACGGTCAGGCTGAGTTCTTCTTCCGAAAATCCGTTTGCCAGGAGGCTATCCTGCATATCGGTCATATCGTTGATAGTACCTTGACCTTCAGCGCCGCCGCACATCAGGTAGATACGCATGGTATCCCTGTGTCCTTCCTCACGGGTAAATGACCAGACACTGTCGGAATACCAGTATGACGGACTGTAAATACCCGCCTTGCTGAAAACGTCCTGGTATTTCAAGGCGCCGTAATGCGAGATCAGTCCTCCGAGTGAACTGCCCATGATCCCGGTGTGCTCCCTGCCCGGTAATGTGCGGTAATTCTGGTCAATGTAAGGCTTTAGCGTTTCCACGATGAATTCCATATACAGATCGCCATCACCGCCGCCATTTACAATATGTGGCCAGGGAGTTAATTCGTTGATCCTTTCAACGCCCCCATGCTCGATACCGACAACTATGGGCACCTGCAAACCCTGCTGGTACAGCTCATTCAGCGTTTCGTCGACCTCCCATTCACCAGCATAAGCCGTCGATGCGTCAAAAAGATTTTGCCCATCGTGCATATAAAGTACAGGATAGCTGAGTCCCGATGTTTCGTAATCCGGGGGAAGATAAAGCCAGATCCTCCGTATAGTGTCGAGTTGCGGCATTTCGAAGTCCTCAGACATGATGATCACATTCTCTGCCGCGGTGCTGCTACCGCCGCCGGCCCAGTTGTAAATGATCACATGAACGGTATCGCCGTTCCCGAAAGTGAACTGCCTGTTGCCGATCTCTTCTCCATTAGGGCCTTTTTCCACGGTTGCCCAGCTCCCGCGGGTAAACTTGTACTCAATCTGGGTACCTTCAGGCACGGAATCGGTTGAATAAAACCACTTCTGCTCTTCATTCTTAGTCAAAGCATATACCGGATCACCAGGATCCCATCCGTTGAAATTCCCTGCAACAAAAATGGTATCCTCCGGAGGTGTATAATCCGGAATGGAATCGACAATTAAAGTTACCTGGGAGAATAAAAAGCCTGGAATTAAAAGAATTGCAAATAAAATGTTCCTTTTCATTGGGTCGTTTTTTTTATACTGTCGTCCCTACGGGACTTTATAATCAATGTCGGCCATCTTTGCTACCAAACTGCCGTCCTTACGGACTGATTTCAATATAGCAACCTTTTTCTGCCTCCAGTATTCCAATTCCAATCTTACAGTCCTACAGTCTTAAAGTCTTATCTTCTCAAGAAACCCCTCCGGCACCCTCACCGGTCTGCGGATGTCGTAGTCGAATGCGACCAGCCCGGTGCTGCCTGAGAATACGACTGCAT
>CAYJNJ010000162.1:0-3454 GCA_964371595.1 uncultured Bacteroidales bacterium
GTCCCGATGCATTCTAACATGCGCTTCTTGAGTTTCCAGCAGGTCATCTGGCGTGTATCGAGCTGGCGGGCAAGCTCATAAGTTGAAATTGACGGGTTATGGCAAACCTGGTAAGCCATGCGGAATGCCTGGGTCAGGGGCAGGTGACACCCGTGGAATAAGGTATGTGCTGTGGCAGATTCTTCATGTTTGCAGCGGGTACACCGGCGGGAATAAGGTTTTTTCCCAGCACAATAATTCTCATTGCCACATTTCTTGCACGTGAATCCCTCATTCCATTTTTCATTGGCAATGAACTCAAGGCACTGGTTTTCATCCAGGAGAATTTCTTCCAGCTTAAGCGGTGAAATATGTTTGAAATCGAGTGACATGTGCTTGGGATATTTTTTTTGACAAAATTATAAAAAAAGTGATACTAAAGCGATTTAAATTAAAAAAATGTTTATTTTTGCATCGAAATTTAAACACAGACAATATGAAAAAATTAGGATATCTATTTCTTTTACCGGTAATCTTCCTCATTAGCTGCAGTGGTACCGGGACAAGCCAGGACGCAAGCACACCCGGCCAGGCAACAGTGCAAAAATCAGGTACAACCGGTGAAAAAACAGTTAGCGAAGCCGGTAAGCCTGAGCACCTTACTGCACAGACATTCAAACTTAAGGTAATGGATTACGAAAAAAATCAGCAGCAATGGATCTTCGAAGGTGACAAGCCTGCCATCGTCGACTTTTATGCCGACTGGTGCAAGCCCTGCCGTATGATTTCTCCGATTTTAGAAGAATTGTCCAGGGAATACGAAGGTAAAATTGACGTTTATAAAGTCAACACTGAAGAAGAGCGCGAACTGGCTGCCGTATTTGGCATTCAAAGCCTCCCTACAGTCCTGTTCATCCCTGTGCAAGGTAAGCCATCGCTACAAAAAGGCGCCTTGCCAAAGGAATCCTACAAACAGATCATTGATGATTTTCTGCTGAAAAAAACAGCAACAAAATAAATTCCAAATTAATTCAACATTCAAAATTCAAAATTATAAAACCATGGCACTTGAACATTTAACTAAAGAAACCTTTATATCAAAAGTATTTGATTACGAAAAAAACAAGGATTGGAAGTTTGCCGGCGAACTGCCCTGCCTGATTGATTTTTATGCCGACTGGTGCGGGCCATGCAAGATGGTTGCACCTATACTGGAAGAACTTGCAGTCGAATACAAAGGCAAGATCAATATTTTCAAAGTAGATACGGAAGAACAGCAGGAACTTGCGGGCGTTTTCGGGATCCGCAGCATACCCTCTATTCTTTTCTGCCCAGCCGATGGGGCACCGCAAATGGCAATGGGTGCACTCCCGAAGGATACATTTAAAAAGGCAATTGAAGACATCCTCCTGAAAAGCGCAGTGATTAATTAGTATTTTGTTTCGATACTTTTGCAAACCGGCTACCCGTTTATGGGGGCCGGTTTTTTATTGATTTACCTGCCTGTGACCATCCAATCAATTCTCTACCTTTGACCCGGTAATCTTTTTTTGCTAATGAACAGTGTTGCAAACATCCTTCTTCCAACGGCTTACTTCCCTCCTACCTCCTATTTCGCCAGTTTGGTGCGCTCCGAATCAATACTGATCGAACAAATGGAAAGTTTCCCAAAGCAAACTTTCCGAAACCGTTGCGAGATCCTTACCTCATCAGGCAGATTAAACCTGGTGGTACCGGTTTCAAAGCCAAATGGCAACCATACACTCACTAAAGATATCAGGATCAGCTACCGCGAGCCCTGGAACCAGCATCACTGGAAATCGATACAAACCGCTTACCGGTCATCGCCTTACTTCAACTACTACGCCGATATCCTCCAGCCACTGTTTGAATCAAAAGAAACCTCGCTCCTGCTGCATAACCAGGAAATCCTTTCTGTATTAAGTAAAATTTTGAAGCTAAAATTATCTGTTACATTCACGGAAGATTATATCAGGCAGCCTGCCGATACTATGGATCTCCGTTTTGAAATGACGCCAAAAAAATCCCGCCCAGGTGTGGCATTCCCGGAATATCCACAGGTTTTCAGCCATTTATCAAGCTTTGTAGCCAACCTGAGCATACTTGACCTTTTATTCAATATGGGACCGGAAACAGGGAAGTATTTGGAGAATGCAGGGGTTGATAAAAATTAAATTACTGCCTGGGCTTCTATTTCTATTAAAAACCCTTCATTAGCAAGTCCTTTAACACTTACCCAGGTAGATGCAGGAGGAGAAACCGTCCCAAAATTCGTTCTCAAAATTTCATTAATAACGGGTCCGTCTTCTTTTTTATAATCGACCTTATATATCCGCAGCATAACTATATTATCCAGGCTGCCCCCTGCCGATTCCATTGCGATTTCCAGGTTATCAATTGCTTTTTGGGTCTGCACTTTCAGATCTTTTTCTCCGGCAATTTCCTGGTTTTCATCCCAGGCTACCTGTCCTGAGATAAAAATCATCTTTCCGGGATCACTGACAACAACCTGTGAAAATCCGTACTGTGTCGAATTAAATAATTTTTTAGGATTAATAGTTCTCTTATTCATAATCTTATACTTTAACAACTGACCAATGACTAAAGACTAAAGACCCTCTTAATCACTCTCAAACCATGCGTATACCTGTTCAGGTCGCGGTTAAAGATGCCCTGGTGGTCGATGGTGTCGATGCGGACTTTGCCCGAACAATGCAGGATATGCTGGCTGTCGAGAAGAATTCCGACATGAACGATATTACCCTCGGCATTATCAAAAAATGCAAGATCACCGGGTAGGCTGTCGTTAAGGAAATTGATCATTTCGCCCTGGGCAGCCTGCTGGGCAGCATCCCTCAGCAGACTGATCCCGTGCTGTTTATAGACTACCTGGGTGAGCCCGGAGCAATCAATGCCCATAAAAGTTTTCCCTCCCCACAGGTAAGGACAGGATAAATAGCCCCTGGCAGTCTCAAGCAGCTTATCAATACCGTTAAATGCAAATAATGAGGCGTTTCCATCAAAGTGGTATTCCGTGCCTCCAAGTTTCAAAGATTGCTTTTGCAGTCCGTAAAGACTGCAACCGGCCGGGAGTGTGATGGTTTGCCCTCCGCTGCTAATACTATCAGAACAAAGATTCGTGTTAACGGATAAAGGCAGGCTGATCAGACGCTGATATTCATCCTCTTCAATTTGCCTGATTTGTTTCACATCAACCCACCCTTTGTATGCGTCAAAATAATTCACTACAAAAAGCCAGGAACCTGACATTTCAAAGATTTCAACGGGATCTCCAAATAGAAGCTGGGTCGACATTTCAGACCTGTCGGAAGGTTGTGTCCGTACCGGGATAACTGCAAGGTCACAGTAACCAAATTGAGCCATAAGTAAAATATTCATGCAAATTTAAACCTAATATTCCTATATTAGCAGCATAAGATGTTCGTCCATGAAC
>CAYJNJ010000163.1:0-3426 GCA_964371595.1 uncultured Bacteroidales bacterium
CATATTTTAAGGTGTGGCATTCAGAAAAAATTATTGACTCATGTTTATGTTATAACAAATATAAGTATTGTTTGGTTAAAGGCGGATAAATCTGGAATCTAGAATATAGGATCTGTCACAATCTCCGACAAAGCACTTAGAATAGGTAACCTTTTGACAAAGATAAGTTCCAAGCCCTACGCCCTACGCCCTCTGCCTCCTGGTTGCGGTGATACGCAGATAGTGCAATTAAAAGCACAATTATGGCCACAAAAGCACTAAAGCACCAAAATACACTAAAGATATTGACTTAATAATCAGTTTTTTGTGATGTTTTGTGTTTTTGTGGTGGTGACAAATTTTATTACCGCCCATCGATCAATCTTTTCCGATAATGAAAGTTGTGCATAGGCGCTGCTTGTAGAAGGCATCGGTGGTACGGGAACTAGCCGTCCTTCGCTTAACCCGTGCTTACTGAAATAGATGAGTGGATTGTAGCCATTATAAAAGATATGCGTGAGATTTGGATGAGTATTAATAATTCCTTCGAGATCATTAGGTATTTCATAACGGATTTTTGAGTCAGCACTGCCAACCCGCAGGCAGCTTCCAATAACATCCCATAATGCAATACGGTTCTTTGTCATCAGGGCAATCTGATCGGAATATGTCTGCGTACCTGGCTCATTAAATATCCCTGTCATGACTGACCAGAATTGATTTTTGGCATTGGCATAATATTGCTGTTTTTCGAGTGATTTTTCTGAAGGGAAGGAACCAAGGATCAATATTTTGGAATTTTCATCAATCAAGGGAGGAAGGCCGTATTTTCTGTTGGTCTCTTTTTCGTAAAGCACTATCCCGACGCGTGTAATATGGTCAATAAGGTCTGGGTCCGTGATTTTTTGATAATGAACAAGATCTACCTTGTGAGCAATTTCCAGGCCATCTATTTTTATGGAAAAATCCAAAAAATCCTTCAGGGTTAAATTGCTTCCATACACAGCGATATCAATATCTGATCCCGGCTTATGATTTCCTTTGGCCCGCGAACCAAAAAGGACAAGGCGGGTGACTGAAGGACAGGCTGCTAATGTTGCAGTTATCGCTGAGATGATAGTTGTTGTCAGTCCGAAAGGCATTTGGCAGCTGAATTAAAAAAGTTTTTCCTGTTTCGTCCCGCCGGCTTCGTGTTCAAGTTTAATGATAAGATCCTGAAAGAGAAAGTAATAAGAGGTAGCAATCTTTTCAACAATCTCTTCAGCAATTTCCTTATTGTAGGTGTGAGATGTGTTTTCCCTGCTTGTTTTCAATAGCATCCAACCATCGCCATCACCAATATATCCATCCTGGAATGATTGCCTGATAACCGGAGCCGGGCCTTTAATATCAAGATAACCTTTTTCTTCCAAAAGATCCTGCAATGTTTTCCAGGCAAGCTCATAAGTATATTCGAACCGCTGGATAAGACCTTCATTTTCAAGCTCAGATAACTGACCGCTTTCAACCGCTTCTTTCAGCTTTAAAAATGCTTTTTTCAGATTTCTGAAACGCTGTATCCATCTGATATCTTTACTTACAATATTTTAAGGTGTGGCATTCAGAAAAAATTATTGACTCATGTTTATGTTATAACAAATATAAGTATTGTTTGGTTAAAGGCGGATAAATCTGGAATCTAGAATATAGGATCTGTCACAATCTCCGACAAAGCACTTAGAATAGGTAACCTTTTGACAAAGATAAGTTCCAAGCCCTACGCCCTACGCCCTCTGCCTCCTGGTTGCGGTGATACGCAGATAGTGCAATTAAAAGCACAATTATGGCCACAAAAGCACTAAAACACTAAAATACACTAAAGGTACTGACTTAATAATCAGTTTTTTGTGATGTTTTGTGCTTTTGTGATTTTGTGGCATTTTTTAAAGGTTTTCTGCAACTGGGTGCAGGTGATGTATCTGGAAGAGAGATTCGGTTCTTGAGGTAAGCCGGGAAAAAAACCTCGAATGGTGGATAGAATAAACAAAATGTGCTTGTATTTGATGATTGGAATCATCAAATAATTCATTAAATTTATACCAACCTGATTATGGAAAAGCTTTTGGAAAGATTGATTAAACAAATTCTGGACATAAGCCACCAAAACACGATTCCTCTCTGGCTTCTCGGATTTTTGTATTGAGCCGATCGTGCGAAATCTAGATCCTGGATAATTATGTGCTATATTTCCAACATATTAATTACATTTGCACATAATATAGTACATCATGAGTTCAAAAAAGCAAATCCTATTCCCTAAACATAAGAAGATTCTGGAGATCTTCGGGGAAAATGTCAAGCTGGCGAGGAAGCGCCGGAACCTGACGGCTATACAAGTGGCGGAGCGTGCTGATATTAGCAGGAATACACTTTATCTTATCGAAAAAGGTAACCCGGGTGTCTCCATTGGCGCGGTATTTAATGTTTTACGTGTCCTTGGCCTGCAGGATGATTTTCTGAAACTGGGTGCAGATGACATATTTGGAAGAAAACTTCAGGATATTGAGCTCTTGAGGAAGAAGTGAATTTTGCCATCAAACATTTATGAAAGTTGCGGAATGCTGACGGGAAAAATCTAGATCCTCGTTTCCAGATCCTGGATCTTCTTCTTGATGCTACTTTCCTGTTCTCACCGCTTCAGCCCGGTAAAGAACTTCATCCTGGTAGAAATCTGCAAGGTCTTTCCAGGATATTTTTCCATCAATTATCTCTGGGCGAAGCCATTCTGAACGAAAGGTGGCAGAATGCTTAAAATAAGATTCAGAAGCAATGACTAATGTCTTGATGGAGATGTTCTGATTCAGCAATTTTCGAATTGATTTTGTGGAGGTTAATGGGCCTTTGTCATCAATTATACTATTTACCTGTTTGGTATCAAAATCCTCATGGACTTTTGCTTCGAAGATGATCAGTTCATCATTTGCAAATAATGCCAAATCAAATGTCCTTTTTTGCGGGAATTCTGTTTTCCTGATTGACTTTCCTTCGGGCTTGAAATGATTTACATAATCCCGATAAAAGCAAACCTCATAGCCAATTTCCCAGCTCTTATCCAAATCCATATCATTGTAATGATTCGTTTTGAACCATTCCAGGAATTTTCGGAGGTCATTTCTTATGAGAAAGAATAAATGTGCGCAGAAATAGCGCTCCTCGCGTGTGATCTGCGACCAGGAATTGTTTTTAAGGTAGTCGATTCCCATGATGAATTGTAGTTTATAGTAATGCTAAAAGGCATTAAAATGTTTGTTACGCAGCATAAATTGCCATTAAACAAAGTCCAAGTAAGGGATGATGTAACTTACCAGGGTAGTTTTGAACATTTATAACTGAAGCCTTCTCGGTAATTTATTTCATTAAAATTTGCAGAGGTTTGTTTAAATTCCATAAACTCCTGAATGAGTAACA
>CAYJNJ010000164.1:0-3339 GCA_964371595.1 uncultured Bacteroidales bacterium
GCCCTTATCATCAGGGGATAGAATGGGATTTCCCCCATACTTGATAAAATTATACCCGTCCGTAGATGTTGCAAGTCCGATTGCCATTCTTCCGGATATATTTCCCCCAAGATAATACAGATAGAATAACCCATCAACATAAATAATCTGGGGATTCCAGAGAAAAAGTTCATCCCATGATCCCGGCTCTCCCGGGCTCAATACAGGGTTTTCTTCGTACGATTTGAATGTTAACGGGCCGTCAGAAATATTATTCCTGCAACTCCCGGATATCATGGAAATCAGGATAAATGCCCCAAAGATATTGTTGAGTTTCATAATACATTTATTGATCAGTTTACAACATATCCTAATGATTACCAATGACCAATAACTAATGACTAATGACTATTTCACAACCGCCGGTATTCCAAATCTCACCTTTGTACCTATGCCCACTCCGTCCTGATCCTTCAGATCCTCAATTTCCATCCTTATCTTCTTCTTCAGTTTTTTATTGATCGCAGCCAGCCGGTCGATGGTTATGGAAGTAGCCATAGAACGGTGCTTTATGCCTTGTTTTATTTCAATTTCCTTAGCTTTTTCCCGCCCGACGCCGTCGTCTTCCACTTCGAACCGGATCAGATTATCTTCGAGCCGGAACCGTATGTCGATATGGCCGGACATTGCCCTGTGCCTGATCCCGTGCTCAATGGCATTCTCGATGAATGGCTGGGCCAGCATCGGCGGGATCATGACAATTTCAGTGTCAATATCAGCGTCAATATCGATAGAATAATCAAATTTGCCGGCATACCTGACCTTTTGCAGTTCCAGGTAATTACGCACTGTTTCGATCTCTTTTTCCACAGGGACATATTCTTCCACTGAATTATCCAGAATATTCCTGACAAGCTGCGAGAAGCGTGAAAGATAAATACTTGCTTTATCAGTCTCTTCGTTGATGATGTAATTCTGTATACTTGCCAGCGAGTTGAACAGGAAGTGCGGGTTCATCTGGGCACGTAGAAGCCGCTGCTCATTAAGGATGGATTTCTGTTCCGCTTTCATCCGTTTGCGCTGGAAGTATAAAAGCATGAACAAGCTTATAATGACCACCACCGCAGCGACCCCGCCAAAAATAAATCGGTTTTGCGTTAATTTCAACTGGTTCAGCTCATTTTCCTGCGCCAGTGCCTTGATTTTCTGATCCGTTTTTTCGGCATCTGACTCTGCCATCAGTAGTTCGAGTTGCCGGCCCTGCTGTGATGCATTCGTTGCATCTCTTGATTGATAAGAGTGCTCTAAATAATCGATCGCTTTTTCAAATCTGCCCGTTGCCAATGCCAGTCTGTATCGTGCATGGTACATATCATTTAAGGTCCGTTGGGCAAGATAATAATCGATGATTTTACTGAATGAATATTCAATCTTAGCCAGTGAATTGATTTGCCATTCAATCCGGAAATAATCATTCAACCTGGCTTCACACTGTTGCAGGTGGTTATCGGCCTGATCATATTTTTTTTCTTCAATATCTATTTCGGCAAGACTTAACAAGATCATAGCCTGCAAATAACTGCTCTTTATTTTTCGGGCTGCTGTAAGAGATTTATTAAAGTAAGACCGTGATAAAGGCATGTTCAATGTGAATTCAAAAAGTGGGGTACTTTTATCGTAATAGCAACCCGTATTAAGGTAAATAATCGCAATTAGTTCTTCATAATTAAATTTCATTGCCAGGACCAATGCAGAATCATTATAAGAAAGGGCTTTTTGTTTAATTAGGTACGATTCGTTGTTACTAAGGTAAATTTGTCCGATTATCAGCAAAGCAAAGGCCTCCCGGTAAGTATCGTTAACCTTTCGTGCATAATTCAGTAATTTTTGTCCATAAATTAATGCGCTGTCCTTTGGCTCATAACCAAGGTTATCCATCGCTAAGCTCATAGCTTCATACACTTGTGCCTCGGATGTTTCATCTCCGATCGCTTGATAATGATGAAGCGCATTGCGGTAATAAGAGAATGATTTTTCGCTTCTCCTGATAAAAAAATTAATATGCCCCAGCATGAGGCAAAGCTCTCCAAGTTCATTGTAGTGCGCACCTTCTTCAAGAATAGTTCGTGCTGAAAGGTAGGAAATCAGGGCATTTTTAAAATCCATCTTATAGTAATAGGCATTCCCGGTATAAAGCCTTGAGCATCCGACGCCATAAGGAAAACCATTGTTGGTAGCGATCCGCATCGCCTGTGCTGAATAATAAATGCTCGAATCGAAATTCACCGGGGCATAGAAGGAAGCAAGATTATTCATAATATCAACCCGCTCCTTCTCCTCTGAGAAAGGCAATAATCTTGTCAGACTGTCGATTTCTCTTTGAGACGTTAACGAAAGATGCTGGCCAATTCCAGCCAGATAAATGAAAATGAATAATATGGAAATTAATATTCTATACATAACATCGTCCAAGCATTCGCTTCTCCCTCCCCCGTTTGGGGGAGGGCTGGGGAGGGGGCATGCTATTCTGCCATCCGCTCCATCAACTCAATCATCTCCTCCCGCTTTCGGGAAGCTACCGGGATTTTCATTTCGTTGATAAGGACAATATATCCTCCTTCCTGTTTCTCAAACCGCTTAATATGAGCCAGGTTGATCAGGAAGGATTTATGCACCCGGTAAAACCCGCATCCGACCAGCATCTCATCGTACTCTTTAAGGGTTTTCGACACCACGATCTTTTCTCCGTTTATGAAATGAACAGAAGTATAGTTGTTATCCGATTCGCAGCACACGATATCCTGCATGTTTAGCAGATAGACGTTTTCAGCCGTTTTCATGATGATCTTTTTATGCTGGCTGTCAATATTCTTGAGATTTTCTCTTAACGCCTGGATCTCCAGGTCCTGGTGCTCCCTGATCTGCTTTCCGGCCCGGGTTACCGCCTCAGCCAGGAATTCGGGATTTACCGGCTTGAGTAAATAATCTACGGCACTGAACCGGAATGCCTGCACGGCAAACTGATCAAATGCGGTTACAAAAATGATCTTAAAATCAATGACCGGTAATGCATTGAGCAAGTCGAATCCGGTCCCGTCAGCCATCTGGATATCGAGCAATACCAGGTCAGGATGTAAGTCAAGGATAGCTGTTATCCCGGTTGCAACACTATTTGCTGTGCCTGAAACTACAACATCCGGACAATGCCTGACCAGTAATTTGTTCAGGGAATCACATATGTGTGGCTCATCATCGATGATCAAAACATGGAGCATATAGGCTTGGCAACATATAAAGAGATTGCAATATACAACAATAAGGAAGGAAATGCAATAGTAAAAACGATTTTTACCTCACAAC
>CAYJNJ010000165.1:0-3318 GCA_964371595.1 uncultured Bacteroidales bacterium
ATGTTGAAGATGTAACCTGCCCGATCATCCAGGTTAAGGTTGATGATGAAGGAGGGGTTTACTTTGCCGGCCAGTTAATGGCTGGGACTTTATTTGATACGATTGCCGTAAATGGCGCCGCATGGGTATACGACTTCTTCCTGGCAAGACTGGATCCTGAGGGACACTATCAATGGGTGATTGAATGCCCTGAAGTGCTGACCGGTGATGCAAGCACCGACAACCAGCATTTTCTCACCATCGATGAGGATGGCAATGCCCTGATGTCAGGTTTGATAAGAGGGGTGATCGATTGGGGAAATGGGGTCATAACTGATGTTACAGAAGACTACCAGCATTTGATCATCTGGAATTACGGCCCTGACGGGGTGATAAACTGGGCGAAAACAGCCGGTGGACCCGCTTACGACCAGGCACAGTCAATTTCCGCCGGAAGTGATGGATAAGCCTATATTGCCGGTTTGATTTCCGGTGAAGGATCGTTTGATTCGATCACATATGAAACCGAAACCTACATTGAACCCTTCATTACCCGCCTTGACCTCGGGATATTATCAGGGCTGCCACATCAAACAGTTAAAAACGATCTGCTGGTTTATCCCAATCCTGCAAAAGACAGGGTCTTTGTCTATAATGTCGAAGGAATGGAATCATACAGGATACTTAACACGCAGGGACTGCTTATCCAATCCGGGACCCTCTCCGGCCTGAAACCGGAAATCTCTGTAAACGATATAGCTCCCGGATTATATTTGGTTGAACTTTCAGGAAAAACCAGATCGAAAATTATATCGAAACTAATCATTCAATCTTGAGTTTACTCTGAAAAGCCTTTTTATCGCCACAAAAGCACGAAAACACGAAAGATCACAAAAATCTGATTACTAAGTCAATAACTTTTATGTAATTTAGTGTTTTTGTGTTTTTGTGGCATTATTTACTAATCTGACTTTTCAGACTGGACTCAACCTCAAAACCGCACAACCTCAAAACCTCAAAACCTCAAAACCTCAAAACCTCAAAACCTCACAACCTCACCACCTCACCACTCCACCACTCCACCACCTCACTCCACCTGCGCCTGCCCCGATGCACCGATATTGAATGTCGGCACCGGGAACCTCAGGCCGAAGAACCAGTAAGGATCACCGGTAAAGACATTAAAGGCGAAACCGCACTGCAGATAGTCGTGAAGGGTTGAAACCACTACACCCGCGGCTATTTCAGGCACATCATCCTTGTCAAAATCAGGCGCCGAAAGATGCAGGCCCAGCCCCCAGTCGAACAGCCGGTTGTAAGCTACCGATTTCCTCCTGCATTTCTGGTCGCCCAGGCCTTTGAAGAGGAAATTGCAACTCGGCGCCATCTGGAACTGCGTCTGGATGGCGGTCTGTGCCAGGGGATCGGCGAAAACCACGCCAACCGTCGTGATCACATGGGGTAAGACCCTGAAGAGATATATTTCCCTGGTTTCCAGCGTCCTCGCCTGCACAGCGTTTTTGTCGGAGACCGTCATTTTCAGCACCAGCCTGTCGCCATCGGTCCTGATCCCGGTATTGACCAGGTCCAGTTCTGTCGATTCAGCCAGGTCGGTCAGTGTGAGCTTATATACTTCCTCCCCGAATTCGAGGGCTGCCATGTCAAGTTCAACACCATAGATTATCTCCGAGGCTTTTTTGCCAGCGAAGGCCTTAATCGACCGGTATTCTGAAGCAAAATCCTCCTCCAGTTTTTTCAGGATAATGACCGTGCTATCGGCCATCGCCCGTACCCTTGGTTCCAGCGCCTTGATCTGCTTCCCCGCGCTTTCGATCCTTTTAAGAAGCGCAGGACCCTCATCCCTGGTAATAAAATTCACATCGGATTGGGCATGGGAAAGAAACTCTTCCACATCGATATCTTTCACAATAATGATGTTCTCATAATATTTCAGCCTGGCTTCGAGTTCACCGGCAAAGCCTTTCACCGCCGGCGGCAGTGCTTTGATGCTGTCAAGAGCTGCACGTAGCTCCGGCTCTATCGATTGGCCAAACCGGGTCAGGACCTGGACTAATTCGGTATCCAACTTTTCGGCAAGTTGCTGTAATTTCATGTTTCCGAGCGCCTTCAGGGCCTCGAGCTGGTTTTGCGCGGTAATTTTCAGGATCGACAGCCCCAGGTCCCTGTTCTTTTTAGCCAGCTCCTGCAATTGTTCAAGCTCCTTTATCTGGTCATCGGTGGGGATGAACTGCCACCTGTCCACTTCATAAGGGGTTTGCGGGGCAATATCATCAAAGCCTTCAAGGTGGATGGGCACATTCTGGTGTTTTGTTACCAGCCAGCCGCCGAACTGGATATAGATGCCGCTTTCCCGGGCAAAGCGCCGGAATTCGTCCTCAAGATCAGGAAGCACCTTCGCAGCCGCAATGTAAACTGCGGTGTACCGGTCTTCCGTCGATGCCGCTTTAAAATACTCTTCTTTTATCCTTGGATCAATATTTATAATAGCCAGCAGTGCCTGTGCTTCAGCAGCCAGGCTGGAAATATACCTGTCATAAGCCTGTATGTCGATTTTAAAAAGGTTGTAATCATAGCTTTTCACAATCGCCTCTATTCGGGTCAGCGACTGGTTCCTTTGCTCCAGTGCAATACGGACCAGGCTGATCTTTTTTGCCAGGTCAACAGGAAGCCGTTCTTCATAAAATTCACCGACTTTACGATTTACCGCATCGAGGTTTATCCTGATGTCGAGGACACTGTTTATATCTGATATCCGGTTATTTACAAACTCCGGCTTGATTTCCCCGGGATTGTCTTTGTCACGGTAATTCCCGTCCCTGTCTTTTTCCCCGATGGTAAGGATCTCCTGTGCCGGAGCCTCTCCTGCCAGCAGGGCAATGAGCAGGATCATAGCCAGTTTCGCAGTTTTCATCTTTATATATTTTTAGGATGATATTATATTAACGGGACATCTGCCGCTTCCGCATTAAGAAGCAGGAAGTTGATCTTTCCTTTCAGATCAGAATGGGCATCACTATTTTTAAGGGCCTCCCCGATATTATTATACTTATTAGAAATAGAAAAAATGGCATAACGACTGATGTTATCCCAGTCGATCATTTCCATATTCTGGCTGAATTTCAGTTGTTTCAGTACCTGCACAATAAAATCAGGCCTGGGGGCATGGATGAGCCTCACGCTTGCAAAGGCCGGCATGCCTGTATTCATCATTTCATTTGCGGCAACAAGGGCTGCTTTGGCTTCCGGGTGTATCCCGGGGACAACCAGCAGCGTGTACATATCGTTAAGATTGAGTTTAAATGTTGTCAATGCATCATC
>CAYJNJ010000166.1:0-3211 GCA_964371595.1 uncultured Bacteroidales bacterium
TGGACTGACTGGAACGGTCCGTGGAACTCCGCCTTAAAAATTCATGCAGCCGGGTTCCTTTATCACAGCGATGGTTCGCTCTTGAACAGGGGATACGATGGTTGCTATTGGAGCAGTTCGCAGAGCCCTAATAATGAATACGGTATGCGCCTGTTGTTCTTCACCTTCACCAGCGCTTGTTACGTGGGCGGTTACTACAAGGCAGACGGCTATATCAGCCGGTGCATCAAAGAATGACGATTTATTAGGCCGTTCAAGCTAATCTTCCTATTATTTCTACCTTTGCTGAAGTTAGAAAAACCAAATCTTTATTAAATGAAAAAAATATCAAACCTCTTGTTGAGCAGCCTTATGCTGTTCTTCGCAATGGCCGTTTCGGGCCAGGAAATTACTTACGAACCTAAGGCCCAGGTGCCGCTCGACCCGGCTGTCATTTACGGTAAGCTGGATAACGGGATGACCTACTATATCCGCGAAAACCACGAACCGAAAGAACGTGCCGAACTTTATCTCGCCGTGAATGTGGGCGCCCTCTCGGAAGATGCCGACCAGAACGGGCTCGCGCATTTCTGCGAACATATGGCCTTCAACGGGACGAAAAATTTCGACAAAAAAGCGATCCTGAATTACCTGCAGTCGATAGGGATGAAGTTCGGACCTGAGATCAACGCTTTCACCAGCAGCGACGAAACCAACTACATGCTGCAGAAAGTCCCTACCACCGATCCTAAGATCATCGATACCGCCCTACTCATCCTGTACGACTGGGCCCATAATATCAGCTTCGCCAATACCGAGATCGATGCGGAAAGGGGCGTGATCCATGAAGAATGGAGAACGGGCCGCTCGGCGATGTTCCGGATGATGAAGGAAGCCAATAAAACGGTCTTTAAAGATTCGAAATATGCCACCCATGACGTGATCGGCGATATTTCCATCATCGATTCCTTCGAGTATGATGTTATCAAGCGCTTTTATGCCGACTGGTACCGCCCTGACCTGCAAGCGATCATTGCTGTGGGTGATTTCAACGGGAAAGATATGGAGAAGCAGATCATCGACCTGTTTTCCACCATCCCTGCTAAGGAAACTCCGCGCACCAGGGAATACTTCCCGGTGCCTGACCATCACGAGACCCTGATCACCGTGCAAACGGACAAAGAAGCGCAATATCCATTCGTCCAGGTTTATTACAAGCACGAACCGAAAGAGAACCGGGATATGGAATACCTGCGCGATTCATACAAACAGCAGCTTTTCAATATGATGCTCAATGCCCGCCTGCAGGAACTTATCCTTACCGAAAATCCGCCCTTTGTATACGGCTACGCATTCTATACAGGGCTTGTGAGGACGAAGGACGCCTTTGTTTCACTGGCTGTCGGTAATAATAACGAACTCGACAAAGCACTGCATGCACTTCTTTTAGAGAACAAAAGGATACTGCAATTCGGCTTTACCGCCACAGAACTGGAAAGGGCGAAAACAGACCTGACCCGCAGCATGGAAAAGCAATTCGCGGAGAAAGACAAAATGGATAATGACAAATTCGTATGGGAATATTTCTCCCATTTTCTTGAACAACAGCCTTCTCCGGGCGTCGCTTACGAATTTGATTTTACTAAAAAAGTACTTCCCGGCATCACCCTGGAAGAAGTCAATGCCCAGGCCACCGAGTGGATCACCTCCAAAAACAGGGTGATCTCGATCATGGCGCCGGAAAGCGAAGAGATCAAGATCCCGCACGAAGCCGACATCCTCGGTATCCTTGCAGCCGTTGATGCTGAGGCCGTTACGGCTTATATCGATAAAGTGACCGACCAGCCGCTTATGGCCACCGAACCTGTCGCTTCGCCTGTCGATAAAAAAGGAAAGAACAAAACCCTCGGAACCGTGGAATGGACCTTTGAGAACGGGGTGAAGGTGGTGATGAAGACCACCGATTTCAAGGAAGATGAGATCCTGATGTCGGCCTTCAGTTATGGAGGAAGCTCGCTTTATGAGGTGAAAGACCTGATATCGGCCCAGTTTACCAGCGATGTGGTCGAAGAAAGCGGCATCGGCGAATTTGACCGCACAGCTCTGGAGAAAAAGCTTTCCGGGAAAATCGTGAGGGTGAATCCTTACATCGATGGAACCGCTGAAGGGTTCACGGGCTCCTGCTCTGTCCAGGACCTTGAAACCATGCTGCAGCTTGTGAACCTGTATTTTACCGCGCCACGCACCGATGAGGTCGCGTATAATGCTATGATCAAGCGAATGAAAGCCATCCTCGATAATAAAGCCCTGGAACCGGAATCGGCCCTGATGGACACGATGCAGCTCCTCCAGGCTAACCATCATCCGCGCGTCAGGCCGCTGAACTCGCAATTGTTAGATGAAGCCAGCCTGAAGAAAATGCGGACCGTTTTCAAAACCCGCTTTGGTGACCCGGGCAGCTTTACCTTCTATTTTGTCGGCAACATCGACCCTGAAATTGCCAAACCCCTCATTGAAAAATACCTTGGCGGGCTGCCGAAAGTGACCCGTGAAGAAAGCTGGGCCGACAACAACATCAGGCCGCCGCAGGGTAAAGTCAACAGGGAGATCAAGCGTGAGATGAAAGTCCCGAAAGGCACGGTCTACATCACTTACACCGGCACCTTCGATTACGATGATTTCCAGTCAAGGCTGAACCTTGCCTCGCTTTGCGACATTCTCGACGTAAGGTATGTTGAAACGATCCGCGAAGAGCAGAGCGGTACTTACGGCGCCGCCGTATGGGAAGTTATGAATAAATATCCCTATGAGAATTATTCCGTAACCATCTATTTCGACTGCGACCCGGCGAACACCACCAAGCTGAAAGATATCGTTTACGCTGAGATCGAAAAGCTGAAAACCGAAGGCCCGACTGAAAAGGACCTCCATGGCGTGAAAGAGAACAAGCTGAAAGTGCACGAGGAGAACCTCCGCCAGAATAACTACTGGCTGGGTATCATCAAAAACAAGGATTTCTACCAGACCGACCTTGATGAATACCTTGAATATGAAGAGTATGTAAACAAGATGACGCGCGAATCAATGAAGATCGCCGCACAGCAGTTCTTTGGAGGCAATATCATCGAAGGCGTGCTGCTACCGGAGAATATGGAGGATAATACAGCAAACCCGGTGCATTGAGAGTCGTCAGTCGGCAGTCGGCAGTCTTCAGTCAGGGTCAGCAGTAGGT
>CAYJNJ010000167.1:0-3203 GCA_964371595.1 uncultured Bacteroidales bacterium
GGGGGGTGTTTTTGGTTTTGTCCAAAAAAAAAAAAAAAAAAAACCACAACCCCCCCACCACCTCACCACTACCTCTTAGAATTTCAACCCAACCCCCGCCAGAAAATTAATCCCTGCCTGAGGGAAATAGCCGTCATAAACTCCATAAGCCCCTTCGGAATAATAGCGGTAGACCCAGGCATTGGATTCATATTCGGTATTTGTAAGATTATTTATTTTCAGGCTGAAACCGAGCTGCTCCAGGGATTTGAAGGCAAGACTGTAGGTGATCAGAAGGTCATTGATAAAATACGGATCGAGCATCCTTTCTTCACTGGAGGTATTATCGATGTACTGCTTACCGACATACTTACTGAAAAGGCTTATTCCTAAATTTTTCACCGGTTCCCAGGTAATGATGCTGTTTCCGGTCAGGGAAGGGGAGAAGGCGATGTCCGTTTTTGCGAACTCATTGGTGAGCTGATTGGGCCATTCATCCCAGTCGTCGACATATTCGGTGAAATCAAGGATCTTATTTGAACTGAAGGTTGCATTTACATCCCAGCGCAGCTTTTTGCTGACCTGGTAGGCAACGGCTAATTCAATCCCGGCCCTGTAGCTCTTTCCGACATTTTCCATCACCGGATCGCCGACATCATTGATCCGGCCGGTAAGCACAAGCTGGTCGTGGTAATACATATAATAGATGTTTGCAGAGGCTGATACTTTCTGGCTGTGAAATTTATAGCCGGCTTCGGTATTGTAAAGCGTTTCTGCGACAGGATAAGGGCGGGAGGGATTTGCATCGATCAGCGCGCTGCGGTTAGGTTCTCGGTTACCCACGGCCATTGAAAGATATGCCTCATTCTGCTGGTCTAAAGTAAAATAGGCGCCAAGTTTAGGGTTAAAAAAGGTATAAATGTGATCCTGGCTGATATCCCTGAGGTCATTATCGATACCTGCAATGCTGTAACCGATCCTCCTGATCTGCAAATCGCCGTAAAGATTGATCTTTTCCGCAGCCTGCCAGTTGATCCTGGAATAAAGGTTTGCATCGAGCTTGTCTGAATTGCTTTCATACCAGCGGTAATCTTTATCGAACTGAACCGCTGTCTCCGACCAGATCACCTCGCCGTAATGGCTGCCTTCATAGTTATTCAATGAACCTCCGATGGAAACCTTTACCCTGTTTTTATCGTCATAATTCAAACCGAAGGTGAAGCCATAAAAATAGTTATCAAGGAACCGGCGCCTGATAAGATCGGTGGAAGTAATGGTATCTGCCCCTATCACTGCGTTTTCAAGCTGATAATCACTGAATTCCTGGTCCATCTTATATTCTTCATAATAGCCTAATCCTCTTGTCATATGCAGTGCCGAGCTGAGGTTCCATTTCTTTCCCAGGGATTGCAGCCAGTTCAGGTGGTAATGGGTCTGCTTGTAATTATCCGTCTGATTTTCATAATATTTTAAATTGCCATCCTTGTCATAATAAGCGCCGAGGCCATTATAGGTGCGGTTTGTGTCGAGGATATACCCGGGGACACCATCCCATGCCTGGTAAGTTTTTTCGATACCTGAAAAGACCATCAGCCGGATCACTGACTTCTTACCGAAATATCCACCTGAAAAAGAATAAGAATAAAGGTCTGCAGAAGCCCTGTCGATATATCCGCCGGAATAGATCCGTGAAAACCTGCCATCGAATGCCCATTTGTTTTTAATCAGTCCGGTTCCTGCTTTAATCGTTGTTTTGTAAGTATCGAATGATCCGGTGGAAGCGCTGACCTCACTGTAGGGAGCGGGTTCAGGGTCATCGGTGTGGATGTTGATGCTGGCGCCGAATGCTGCAGCGCCGTTTGTAGAAGTGCCAACCCCCCGGTGGATCTGGATGCTTTCGGCCGAGGAGGCAAAATCGGGCAGATCGACCCACCAAACGCCATGTGATTCGGAGTCATTGAGCGGTACGCCGTTTATGGTCACATTGATCCGGGTGAGGTCTGTCCCCCTTATTCGCATATTGCTGTAACCGACGCCATTTCCCGCATCTGAGGTGGTGACCACCGAAGGGCTGATCTGCAAAAGGTAAGGCATATCCTGGCCCAGGTTCAGGCGTTCGATCTCTTTGCCTGTAACTGTGGAATATGTTGTGGGGGAATTAGCCGCAGCCCGTGTCGCTGTTACTATCACTTCCGGGGCCATGATAGCTGATGATTTTAAGTTGATATTCATGACAGTATCATGCGACAAACTAACTGCTGAATTATAAGTTTCGAACCCAACGAAGGAGACTTTTACAATATAATCCCCTGCTTTCAGCCCGGTGATTTTATACTGGCCTGATGATGTTGAGACGGTTGTGATAAAAGTGTTTTCCATGATGATATGTGCCCCTGTCAGCGGATCACCGGTTTCCTCATCGAAGATTATACCGTTGATAACAAGTTGTGCCATCATCAAAGCAGGAATAAGCATGAGCGTTAGAAAAATTGCGGCGGCTTTAGACATATCTTTATAATTTTAAGACATTCTATTTAACCACAGAGGAAACAGAGGTTATAGCAGAGATAGCAGAGAGATGATTATCGCCAATTCTCTGATATCTCTGATCCTTCTCTGATATCTCTGTGGTTAAAACAAAACATCAAATTTGTATCATAACTATTCAGAGGCAATACAGAAGAAAGGATTATATCACATTCCTACGCCGGCATTACCCGGATCAGGTTCAATGGGTATGATCTCAGCCCGTTCTGTTAAGGCACCCCTGAAATTGAGTGCTAAGTTATGAGTTTTTAGTTTTGAGTTGATTTATAATCGGCAAAACGAAATGTTCGTATTTATAAAACGAAATGTGCCTGGCACACACATCTAAACATCAAGACTCTTAATGTACAGGGTAACCCGTGTTGGAGTATGCTCAATTAAACTATTAATTTCAATTACCCTACTTTCTACTTTAAACAATTTGCCCAAGAAGTTGACTTCATCCCCAATTGTTGGAAGATCAGTCAATCTTTCAACCTTAAAGAAGATATTTTCCTCATCGGACAGGAACTCGTTGCTTTTGGTAATAACGTAACAGCAGTCTATAGATTTTTCCATCTTGATTTATTTAGTGATTAATCATCAAAATTAAGATAATAATAGCCACCTAATAATTTATATCTTCAAATCAAAGCTCGCATACTCCTCTACCTGTGGCACCCTCCTTATAAAGCCCT
>CAYJNJ010000168.1:0-3159 GCA_964371595.1 uncultured Bacteroidales bacterium
GTGGGGTGGTGGAGTGGTGGGGTTTTGAGGTTTTGAGGTTTTGAAATTATCTGGAATTTGGAATTTGGAATTTATTTGGTATTTGGTGCTTGGTGCTTGGTGCTTCCCGCACAGGTCTTATTTCACCGCAATGCAAGACAGCTCAAAGTGTGCTGCGGCGGGCAGCGCCACTACCTGCACCGTTTCCCTGGCCGGCGGTTTCTCTCTGAAATATTCATCGTAAATAGCATTGATTTGCTTGAAATTCTTCAGGTCTGTGGTGTAGATCGTGGTTTTGACAACGTTTTCATACGACATGCCCGCTTCTTTCAGCACAATGCCCAGGTTCGACATCACTCGCCTGATCTCGGTTTCCAGGTTCAGTGTATCCATCTTACCCGTTTCGGGATCAATGGCGATGTTGCCCGAAACATAAAGCGTATTGCCTGCAAGGATCGCCTGGCTGTAAGGACCGATGGCCTTCGGCGCATCCTGGGCCTGGATGACAAGCTTTTCAACGGTTTGCGAATATCCCGCAAACAGGATAAAGATGAAAAGCAAACTGATGCCTGTCTTTTTCATTGGGCTAAGAATTGAAAAGTCCTACTTCTTGATTTCCGCTAATTCGGTGATGGCTTTGACCAGCTTATCCAGGTCACGCTCCATCGTGTAAACATTAGGCGTGACACGGACGCCTGAGATATTTTCCCACACGATACTGACTGTGTGGATCTTATGCTTGTCGAAGAGATAGGCGTCAATTTCGCCGGGAGTGTACCCGTCGATAGAGAACAGGCCGATCACACAGGAATATTCAGGCTTAAAAGATGTATGAAGACGGACGCCGGGAATATCCATCACGCGTGCCATCCAGTAATTCTTCAGGTAACGGAGGCGGTCTTCCTTGCGCTTTGAACCGATGGCCAGGTGGAAATCCAGCGCGCTGCCAATCGCCATCTCGCTGGCAAAAGAACGGGTCCCCATCCGCTCGAATTTTTTGATATCATCAGCAAGAGGCTTATCATCAGGGTACATCGCATAGATTTTGGCAATCTTATCTTTTTTGACATACAGCATCCCCGAACCGAACGGTGCACCCATCCATTTGTGCAGGCTGGTGGCAAAATAATCGCAATCCAGGTCCGGGATCTTGAAATCCATCAAAGCAAAGGAATGCGCGCCATCAACCAAAACGTCGATTCCCCGCTTGTGGGCTTCCGCGGCGATCTTTTTCACCGGGACGATCTGCCCGATCCAGTTGATGATGTGGGTTACGTTAACGACTTTGGTTTTTTCGGTAAAGGCATCAGTGTAAGCCTTAGCCAGTGCGTCCTCATCCTCCATGGGCAGCTCCAGGCTGATCCATTTCAGCACGATGCCATCCCGCTGCTCCAGCATCTTCCACAAATTAATGACATTCGGGTAATCCTGCTTTGTGAGCACCACTTCATCCCCTTTATGAAGGTTGAGTCCGTAGATAATGATATCCATGGCCTCCGTCGTGTTGCGGTTAATTGCTATTTCACCGGGATCACAGCCGGCCAGAGCGGCAAGGTCGGCCCGGAGCGCTTCGCGTCCCTGGTCGAGTATCCTCCACATGTAATACGAAGGCGCCTCGTTGCAATAGCGGTTATAGCGCTCAAAAGTATCCTGCACTGGCTTGGGCGAAGGGCTTACACCACCGTTATTCAGGTTGATGATATTGGGCGAAACAGAATAATTCTGCTGTACCCAGGCCCAGAAATCCTCATCCGTGGTATCTGCCGGGGGAAATTCCGGGTAAGCAGGTAGTTCAAAACCTTCTCCGAAGGCAAAAGCAGGAAATAAGGTTGTTCCAATGGAAGCGGCACCCAGCGTTGCGCCGAATTGCCTGACGAAAGAGCGGCGGGTGATTGACATTTGCGTCGGGATTTGTTCTCAAAAATAAGGAAAAATATTAAGCTTTTTTTTTCGGACGCAACATACAAAGACAGGGGCCGTTCAGCTCCCTGCCCTTATCCTTTACCAGCGGCAGCCCATCCTGCTCCCAGTCTGTAATCCCTCCTGCCATATAGGCTACATACCGGTATCCATTCTTCAGCAAAACATCAACGCATTCCTTGCTCCGCAATCCGACGGCATCGGCCAGGATCACAGCCGTATCTGCCGGGATATTCTTAAAATGCTTCGCAAATTCAGGATGCGGGCAATAAATGACCCCGTCAATATCAAATGCTTTCATCCAGGTTAGCGCTTCCGGCCTGACATCCACCAGGATAGCGCCTTCTTTTATGGCTTCCATGCTCTCCCGTGGACTGAGGTGCCGCATGCCGTTTATAACCATTCCGCGGTTAGCAAATAAGTCGTTGGTCATTAGTCGTTAGTCATTAGTCATTGGTCTTTAGTACTTTCGAAACGGCCTTTTAGAGCGGTTTTATGTAGATAAGGTAAGAGTAGTAAAGTCCTATGAGAATAAAGATCACAGCTACAATCCGGCGGAACCACAATTCAAAGTTTTTCAGCTTCCGGTAGAAATTCCCGACCCCCCTGACGGTAAATGCCAGCAGCCAGGCAATAATGATCACAGGCAAGCCGGTGGCAATAGCAAAAATGATGGGAAGGTATAGTCCTGATGCGCTGGAAATGGTGATTGGGATAAGCATTCCAAAATAAAGCATCCCGCTGTACGGGCAGAAAGCCAGTGCAAAAAGCATCCCGAGCAGAAATGCGCCCCAGGAACGGCCGACATTGATCTTAGCTTCTAATTTTTCTATCCATTTCCCTCCGCCGCTCTTATTATACCTGAAAACATCGAGCATAAAAAGGCCGATAAGGATAAGCAGCGGCCCAAGCACCCGGTTGAGGTATTTCTGGAAGAAGATGGAGATGTCGAGACGGCTGGCTCCGTAGTAAATGATAAGGCCGATGAGGGTGTAGGAAACAATGCGGCCAAAGGTGTAGATAAGGCCGTTCAGGAAGATGCGCCGTTTGTCGCCGATCTCTTTGCCGATGTAAGCCACGGCGGTGATGTTCGTCGCCAGCGGGCAGGGGCTGATGGCGGTCATCAATCCCAGGATCAGGGCGGTCAATGCCGGCCACTGGGATAGGTCGAGGATGTTTTGCAGGAAATCCATAGTCAGATGGACAGTTGGACGGTTGGACGGTTTTCAGTTGGACAGTTTTCAGTTGGACAGTTGGACA
>CAYJNJ010000169.1:0-3011 GCA_964371595.1 uncultured Bacteroidales bacterium
CTCCAGCAGCGTGTTCATCATTTTTACCGAAGCGTAAGGACCGAAATACTGTGAACCGTCCTTTATGACTGTGCGGGTCGGATAGATCCGCGGGAAAGGCTCGTTCCTGATGCATATCCAGGGAAAGGTCTTGTCATCCTTCAGCATCACATTATACCGCGGCTGGTGCTCCTTGATCATGTTGTTTTCAAGAAGAAGGGCGTCCAGCTCGGAACTGACAACTATATGCTTTATCTCAACCGTTCTCCTGACCAGCATATTCAGCCTGCCGCCCAGGTTTTCTTTTCTGAAGTAGGAAGATACCCTCTTCTTCAGGTTCTTCGCCTTACCCACATAGAGCAGCTTACCGTCCTTGTCGAAGAACTGGTAAACACCCGGGCGGTCCGGGAGGGAGCGAAGGGCGAGTGAAATATCCACTAATTTTAAATTTTGAATTCTAAATTTTGAATTCGGGAAACTCTTAATTATATGTATGAATTTATAAAATTACCCCAATTCAAAATTCAACATTCAAAATTTAAAATTATTTTCTGAGCGCATTCCACCCTTGTGCCGTGATCTCCACCAGTGCCCCGTCGCCGGCAACAAGGCTTGCGCCACCGGAGAGGTCGGTCATATGGCCGATAACGGAAACCCCGGGGATCATCCTGGCTTTCTCAAAATCTTTCTGGTCGATCGTAAAAAGCAGTTCATAGTCTTCTCCGCCATTCAGGGCGGCGGTCCATGGGCCGATTCCGAAGATGCCCGCCATGGTTATGGTTGTCGGGTCGATCGGGATTTTTTCTTCGTAGAGGCGGCAGCCGAGCCTGGAACCTTTGCAGATATGGAGGATCTCGGAGCCAAGTCCGTCGGAAATGTCGATCATGGCTGTGGGCTTGATATGCGCTTCCTTCAGTAGCCTGACAATGTCGGTTCGTGCCTCAGGCTTAAGCTGGCGTTCGAGGATATAGTCGTAGCCTTCAAGATCGGGCTGCATATTGGGATCGCCATGGAAGGCGGCTTTCTCGCGTTCGAGCAGCAAAAGCCCCATGTAGGCAGCGCCAAGGTCGCCGGTAACGCAGATCAGGTCATTTTCCCGGGCCGTGTTGCGGTATACCACTTCATCGGGTTCCGCTTCGCCGATCACAGTAATGGAGAGAAACAACCCTTTCACGCTGGATGTCGTATCCCCGCCGACAAGATCGACATGATACACTTTGCAGGCCTGGCGGATTCCTTCGTAAAGCTCCTCCAGCGCTTCCACCGGGAAGCGGCTGGAAACGGAAAGCCCCACCAGGAGCTGGCGGGCAATGCCGTTCATGGCGGCTATATCGGAAATATTGGCTACTGCCGCTTTATAGCCCAGGTGCTTGAGCGGTGTGTAGGTAAGGTCAAAATGGACGCCCTCCACCAGCAGGTCGGTCGAAACAAGGGTCAGTTTCCCCTTATTATCGATCACAGCCGCATCATCGCCAATACCAAACCGGCTGCTCTTATTTATCAGTGTGATATCCTTTGTAAGCAGGTCGATAAGCCCGAATTCGCCGAGCTCCGACAGCTCCCTGCGGGAAGAAGGTTCTAAGTTCATTAATGTGTTGATTTAGATGGCAAAGATAGGGGAAATATGTGGCAGGGGGGCAGGGGGGCATAGTGGCAGGGAAAATTCTTTTATTGCCACAAAAGCACGGAAACACTAAATTACACAAAAGTTATTGACTAAATAATCAGTTTTTTGTGATCTTTTGTGTTTTGGTGTTTTTGTGGCTTTTTGGCAAATTCTGACTTCTTAAAACCCGTCCTCAATTCAATTTTAAGTCATTATAATAATCGATAATGAAGTTTTTCAGTCCTAAATCAACAACCTGTTGATAATTAGAGCTATCGACACCATAAACGATGCGGCTTTGAAGCAATTCCTTCTCCTTCAGCCAGCTGATATGCTTATCATCCACCTTCGAAGCAAAACCGGAAAGATAATCGGGTTTCAGGTTTTTAGGAATGAAGAAATACATCCATTCTTTGCCTGAATCGAAGCCTTCAAGGGCTGTAAGGATGGCAGGATAATGGTATTCAAGATGGAAGATAACGGGGGCGCTTGTACTGGCAAGGATCACCGAACGTGAAAGATCATAGGTTTCGATGAGATAAACCAGCTCATCGGCATCATTCACATTTTTGAGTTTGAAGTCGAAATAAAAAGTAAAATCGCCCTTGAATTCATCGATCAATTCCTTGAGGGTCAAAACATAAGATGATGAAGTATCCTTACCGATAAGCAGGTTGAATTTTCTGATCTGGGCCGTCGTGAGGTCAGCCACATTGACATTTACCCCGAGCAGGCGGCTGCAGTTTTCATCATGAAAAACGATGAATTCGTTATCAGCTGATTTCCTGATATCGACCTCAAGGCCTTTAAAACCCTTTTTCTTTGCCAGGGCAATGGCTTCTCGGCTGTTTTCCGGGAATGTGCCCGCAATCCCCCGATGGGCAAACAGGATTTGTGACCCGGCATTTTTTAGCGTCAGCGCATTGGCCGGCTTTGGCCCGAATCCCCCTGCAATAAAGGCAACTGCGACATAAGCCACCAGGACCAGGACCAGTAATAACAGGAGTAACTTTAATAAGGTTTTCATCAGTCTGATTTTTTATTCAATATATCTTTTCTCGCTTTGCATCAAATACTGGAACACCTGCAGGTTCGACAGGGTATATTCTTCCATCTCCTTTACCCGCTGCTGCTCATCCGCGTAATAATCGTTCTTATCCTTGTTCCTGTATCGGTACAACGCTTTGTCACCTTCTTTTTTCAGGATCAGGAGATAATCATTATCAATAACACCGAATTTATCTTCATGATTTATAAAGATATAAGGCCTGGATTCTTTTAAAAGATCGATCCCTAATGTATTGTTGATGTATGATTGGTTCAGGATGCCCATGATAGTCGGGAAAACATCGATCTGGCCGCCGATGCAATCAAAAGCGACCGGTTCCGTAATGATCCCCGGGGCATAAATGACCAGGGGCGTGTG
>CAYJNJ010000170.1:0-2952 GCA_964371595.1 uncultured Bacteroidales bacterium
TGCTGACGAAGGAACTTTTTTCCATCCAGTTTCCTGTTCCTTACCAATTCCCAGATTATTTCCTCTGATTTGGTTTGTCTCTGCCGCAATTCCCGGACATGTGATTTAATCCGTTCTCTCCAACTCTGGCCAGCACGGCCTATGTTTCGGATATCCTGTGCCATATCGGAACTCACCCCCCGGCCCCCTCTCTTCATGAAGAGAGGGGGAGGAGCCTTACTAATTAATTATGTATAAGTATTTATCCGGTTTTTTAGAAAAAATACCCGGTCACTATCAAAAAAATTATAAATAGCACCATTTTCTCCCCCTCTCTTTTTAAAGAGAGGGGGCCGGGGGGTGAGTTCCTGAGCTAAGAGAGGGGGAGGAGCCTTACTAATTAATTATGTATAAGTATTTATCCGGTTTTTTAGAAAAAATACCCGGTCACTATCAAAAAAATTATAAATAGCACCATTTTCTCCCCCTCTCTTTTTAAAGAGAGGGGGCCGGGGGGTGAGTTCCTGAGCTGAAACCCGGAACTTTCATTTCGAATCAATATCTTTCTAAATTTGCACCAAACCTCTAATTCAACATTCAACATTCAACATTCAACATTCAACATTCAACATTTCCACACTATGTCCAAACGGGGTTACATCATTTCCATCTCCATCATCGGTATCTTTTTTTTCATATTCGGTTTTGTTACATGGCTGAACGGGATCCTCATCCCTTACCTGAAGATAGCCTGCGAAATCACTGACTTCCAGTCGTTTTTCGTAGCCTTTGCTTTCTATATCTCCTATACCGTGATGGCTTTGCCATCGTCATGGATCCTTAAAAAAACGGGATTTAAAAATGGGATGATGGCAGGATTAATGGTCATGGGACTGGGCAGCCTTGTCTTTATTCCGGCGGCAATGACCCGCACTTTCGAATTTTTTCTTCTGGGATTATTTATAATGGGCACCGGTCTTGCCATACTGCAGACCGCTTCCAATCCTTATATCACGATCATCGGGCCGCGTGAAACTGCTGCCCGTCGCATCAGCATCATGGGCATCTGCAATAAGCTGGCCGGCGCGATCGCCCCGCTGATCCTCGCATATTTCATTTTTTCCGATGGGGATGCCTTTATTAAAAGCCTGGAGACCATGGATGACTTTGCCCGTTCTGCCGCGCTGGATGGCCTGGCAAGACGCGTGATCGGACCCTATGCGGTGATGGCTGTGGTGCTCTTCCTGCTCGGCCTGCTTATTCGTTTTGCCCCCTTGCCAGAAGTGGAAACGGAAGTCGAATCGGCTGAAAAACTGGCTTCTATCGAAGGGAAAACAAGTATTTTCCAGTTCCCTCACCTTATCCTTGGGGCTCTTGCCCTCTTCTTTTATGTAGGGATCGAGGTCGTGGCCGGGGATACGATCATCCGCTACGGGATGTGGCTGGATGTCCCGCTGGAATCGGCCAAAAATTTTACCTCGCTCGTGCTCATAGCCATGGTCGTCGGTTATATCATCGGCGTCATCCTCATCCCTAAAGTGCTTTCACAGAAAAACCTGCTGGCGGCCAGCGCAGTCTCGGGCATAGTGTTCATCAGCCTGGCCATGCTGGTCCCTGCAACCGGCGTTATCCGCTTCCCTTTTATCGATCTGATGACCTTCAGCCGCTTTGAGATGGTGCTGCCCTACACAGTGCTGTTCGTGGCCCTTCTGGGCGTTTCCAATGCAATAGTCTGGCCTGCCATATGGCCGCTTGCAATCCATGGCCTTGGCCGGTTTATCAAGACCGGATCCGCCCTCCTGATCATGAGCATCGCAGGTGGCGCACTCCTGCCGCTGCTCTGGGGCTACCTTTCCGGTGTGTCTTCCCCCCAGCAGGCTTACTGGATTGGTATTCCATGCTATCTTTTTATCCTTTACTTTGCAATTTCCGGGCACAAAATCAGTAAATGGAAATAAACATTACAATGGTTTCTCCAACATTATTAATCCTCGCTGCCGGCATCGGCAGCCGTTTCGGTGGGCTCAAGCAGGCTGAAGGCGTTGGTCCTTCCGGTGAAGCTATCCTCGATTATTCGATATATGACGCCATCCGGGCAGGCTTTAAAAAAGTCGTCTTTGTGATCCGTAAGGATATTTATGAAGATATGAAGCGGATATTCTTCGATAAATGGGCGGGAAAGATAGAGATTGATTATGTTTTCCAGGAACTGGAAGACCTGCCTGGCGGTTTCCGGTCACCGGCCGGCAGAATTAAGCCCTGGGGCACCGGTCATGCTATCTGGGTAGCCAGGGAGAAAGTCATGGAGCCGTTTTGCATGATCAATGCCGATGATTTCTATGGCAGAAATTCCTTTGATCTGGCAGCCGGGTTCCTCGAAAATATCGATAACCTGCTTCAAAGCCGATATGCCCTTATCGGCTATGTGCTGAAAAATACCCTTTCCGAGCATGGCTTTGTTTCTCGCGCTGAGTGCATAGCTGATCAAAATGGCATGCTTACAAGTATCACCGAGCGGTTAAAAATCAAGCGGGAGGGCGGGGAAGTGCTGTTCCAGGATGATGATGGCTCCAGCCGGGTAATCAGCGAGGATACCATCGTATCGATGAATATGTGGGGCTTCATGCCTTCTTTGTTCCGCTACCTGGAAGAAGACCTGCTTGGGTTCCTGAAAGTAAGTGCCGGGAGTGAAAAAGCTGAATTTCTTCTTCCCAATGTCATCGACCGGCTGATCAAATCCGGTGAAGTCGAGATCCCGGTGATATCTACAGAAGCTAAATGGTTTGGAATGACCTACCCGCAGGACCGGGAGCTTGTCCGGGGTAAACTCGCTGACTTGGTAAAAGCAGGGCAGTACCCGACACCGGTTTGGAGCAGTAATCGGTAATCGGAAGTCGGCAGTCGGCGGTTGGCAGTCAAACAGTTTAACAATTTAACAATTTAACAATTTAACAATTTAACAATTTAACAATT
>CAYJNJ010000171.1:0-2856 GCA_964371595.1 uncultured Bacteroidales bacterium
ACAAATAAAATTCATGAACTTAAACCTTAACACTAAACACTTAAGACTAGAAATATCCGTGGTCATTCGTCGCATTCGTGTCATCCGTGTTCTATCAATGGCACACGGATAAACGCGGATGCAACGGATTTACGCGGATTTTCTTCGTGCTCTCTGTGAAAACCTTTGTGAACCTCTGTGAGAAATAAATAATACATCAACAAATAACCAACCCAGCGATGAAAAAATTCTACAGATTAATTTCGGCCTTAATTCTTCTCCTGCCAGTATTGACAGGCATTTCGCAGGGATTAACACAGAAATTTGAACTTTCCCCTTCCCGGGAAACCGATGATTCAAAATTTACCGTCACCGCAACGGAAATGGATAATGCGACCTGGTGCCGGGTGGAATGGCCGGATCCGGGCTCATATAATACGGAGATGGCTTTCGATGACGGTGAAGCCGATGACTATTTCATCTATGCTAATGCAGGCAGTACGAACGCACTCAAGTTCATCACTTATTTTGATAATTATATCGTTAC
Source organism: uncultured Bacteroidales bacterium (assembly GCA_964371595.1). Lineage (GTDB taxonomy): Bacteria > Bacteroidota > Bacteroidia > Bacteroidales > JAGOPY01 > JAGOPY01. The sequence goes on from CAYJNJ010000171.1 coordinate 527, forward strand.
CGGTGGCCGCATCTATGTGGGAGATGGACAGTTTCCCGGCCCTTTCCTGGGTACTTCGTTCCGTGTCCTGGTTTATGATGATGATGGTCAAGATGGTTTCCCCGGAACCGTTCTCGATTCTACCGACATCATCGTAAATAATTATGGATGGGTTGAATTTGAAGGACTAACTCCCCAAATTACCGAAGGTGACTTTTACCTCGCCATGAAACAACTGGCTCCTGCCCCAAATGCAGCGCCAATTGGAGTTGATACTGATAATCCCACCTATTTCAGAAGTTACAGCAATTACCAGAATAGTGGCTGGATACTTTCCCCCCTGCAAGACCTGATGATCCGGGCATATATAACGGGATACAGTGAACCTGCGAGGGAAATGGATTATTTTGAAGTAGTTCGTTTTTCCGGATTTGAGAGTTTCGAATCGCCCCTGCTGGGAGACACAACTATTCTTGATACCTTAAGCCTTTCCGAATATAATGATTATGTATGGGATACCCTTGATCCCGGCCTTTATGCCTATGGGGTGAAAACGCATTTCACCGGCGGGGAATGGTCGGATTATGATGTTTCAAATACCCTGGAAAATCTTTATTATTTGTCTCCACCTTCCTGTTTTTATCAGGAGGATAATTTGCTGCTGATCGCTTGTCCGCCTCTGGATACGAATGGGAATATACCTGAAAACCTCCTTGGGTTAAATCTTTACCGGGATATGGAATTAGTAGGTTATTTTTCTTTCCAGCCAGAACCACCCCCATTCCCGATTGAAATTATTATTGACTCGCAACCTGGAATTTACATGTATGCTCTAAGTGCTATTTATGATCTGACACCCTATGGTTTTCCCAATGAAACAGGTGAGTCCGGATACCTTACAACTGAGGTTGTAATCAGCTATGGCTACCCTCTCCCTTTCCTGGAAAACTGGGACCTTGGAAGCTTTGAAATCAACAACTGGCTAACAGACGGGCCAAACTGGTCTATGACCGGCCAGGAAGGCAATCCATCCCCTTCAGCCGAATTTACCTGGGACCCAATTATTTCTGAATATTCGCAGGCACTGGAAAGCTATCCTCTCCAGGCTGATTTAATGTCTGAAGGGCAGATCCACCTGGATTTTGACCTTATGTTAGATAGTTTCAATCCTACCGGAACAGAAGAAATGCTGGTGCAGGTATGGAACTGGGACAGCCAGACCTGGGCCACGGTTTCAACGTATTCAAACGTCGATGGCAGTTTCGACTGGGCATCGGAGCATCTTGATATCACCAGCCAGGCTATGGGAACAGTATTTAAAATCCGCTTCCTGGCAACCGGTGAAAACTCGCTCAACATCCTGGGCTGGTTTGTGGATAATATTCATGTTTATAGGGATTGTAACCCACCCCTGGAACTGGAGGCCTATTTAAATTATTCTCCATTTGGTATGCATCTTGACTGGGAATCGCCTGAAGGTACTACAAGCGATCAATGGATACATTCGGATGACGGTGTGAACTTTAGTGCTGTTGGCGTAGGCTCTACAGTACCTTTTGATTTAGCAGCCCGCTGGGAATCAGAGCAATTATCAGCATTTGAAAATGACTCGATCACAAAGATTGCATTTTTCCCGAATGCGGCAAGTTCTACATATCGGGTAAGGATCTGGATTGGCGAATTGGCAGAGAATCTTATTGTTGACCAGGAAGTGAATTCTCCGGTAATAGGTGAATGGAACACTATTACTCTATTAAATCCAGTTCCTTTAGATATTACACAGGATCTGTGGGTAGGTTATCAGAACGATGGGCCTAACGGTTATCAGATGGGTGTTGATGATGGTCCGGCCATTGATGGGTACGGCAATATGATGAAGTTTGGACCCCAATGGTGGACCTTATTAGAAATAAATCCAGAGCTTGATTACAACTGGAATATCCAGGCTTATGTGAAGCATGATATAGCCGATGACACACTGGTTAAATATGCAATTTATCGTTCGGATCAGGGGGATCCTTATTACTTGAGAGATTATTGTGACACTGACTTCTATGTTGATGACTCAGCAATCTGTGATCCACTTGGTTCGACTCATGACTATAAAATAACTGCAATTTATTCTGGCACATTCGACACCTGTGAATCAGGGTTTTCAAATGAAGGTGGAGATATATGCGAAGGAATTGGTAAATTAGAGGAATCAACACTTTTAAACATCTACCCCAACCCCGCCTCTGACATGCTTTTCATCGAGTCGACGGAAAAGATAGAAAGTATTATAATCTTTGATAGCAGAGGAATAACTCTGGAACACTGGAACAATGGAACACTGGAACAGTGGAACGGCG
>CAYJNJ010000172.1:0-2729 GCA_964371595.1 uncultured Bacteroidales bacterium
CCCGATAATCGAAAGGTTAACCAGTGCATTCGGGACCGGCCTGCCAGTTTTGTCTTCCAGCAGCCTGCCTGAAATTGAAATACCCCTTGTTTCAGGATAATACTGGGGATCAGCCGGTATGGAGCCGGGAATGACCGCGCCGGGGTTTTGGTGAAATGAGATTGAATCCCAGGAATTCAACGGCACTACCGTGAGATTATATTTTATCGCCGTATCCTGCGGTGCATAGCCTGTGATCTTTAATTCAACCTCTTCGCGTGGATGGTAAGCCGGTTTATCTGTTGAAATTAGTAAGGACGATGGGGCTTCCCAGCGCTTGTATTCATTCCCTGCCTGTAGGTTCGTGGCACCCGCGAGAACTTCGTCTTTGTAAGGATTGATGATTTTTAACCGCAAATAATGATAACTCTCCGGCCCGGCATTTCTCATCCACTTGGTGTAGGATTTCAGATAATAATAACCGCTGATGGCCTCAGAAGGAATGGCCAGGCTACCCAATGCCGATCCGTTCTCAATGCTGTATTTTCCGGCACTGATGCGGGTGCCGTCGGGTGTAACAAGCTCACAGTAAAGCACCCGGCTTAAATTATTCACGGAAAGATCGTTGTCAGTAATAATTAAGGCCGAAAAAGAAATTTTTTCCCCGCTGATATACATCATCCGGTCAGTACAAACCTTCAGTGTTTCGAAAGGACCTGTTCCTGAAATGCCCTGCGATCTTACCCCTGCTGATATTGTAACAAGGATAATTACCCAAACGGCATATTTTCTGATCGTGCTTTTCATGTCAATAAGGCCAGAAATCAGGTTTTACAAGTGACCCTCCCCTCAGCTGGCAATCGATGCATGGATCGCTCAGTATCAGTAAGGCGCCATCTACAGTGTAATAATAATAAACCGGGTAGTTCCATTTTTGAAATCCCCCCCAGCCTGAAATAGGCAAAGGGCCTTCACTGCAGCCATTAGAAAAATCAAGCTCAAGGCCTTCAATATCTTTATAAAAATATCTTTTAGAAGATTCTGATGTAGCATAAAAATACCCGAGTACATCTTTATCAGGATTTGAAAGATTCAGCAGGTTCCCTTTGATCGAAAATGGCTGCTTTTCATAAAGTCCGCCAAATCCGGCGCTGTTTTCACGGACGACTTCAAAGAAATTAAAAGTGCTCTCGCTAAGGGCCTGCTGGGTTACCAGGATGCTATAGAGGATCCCGAGCCTCGAGGTATGCCCGTCAATAGAATGCAGCGGGAATTTATTAAAATAGTTTTGTGAGAGCTTTTTCGTGGAGAGGGTATAAATATTTTTAACCAGCATTGTAGTCCAGCAAATCATTTTTGAATAATCCGGGGGGATCACCTCATGAAATCTGCCGTCGTAGTAATTTTCAGCGGGGTGGGCGGAATGGTATTCCCATGTCTCTTTGATCTCCCAGCGGTAAAACCGGCTGTCGGATTCCGTGCCGTTGAAATCTGTATAGAACTGCATGATCCTGTTAAACACACCGGGATCGTTTGTGGGGATATCCTCAATGGCATAATAGACGGTATCAAGTGAAGAGCCCGCCACCAGGGTATCATATGCAGATTCGACCCTTTCTCCATCAGGTGTAACAACAGAGACCATATAGGCATTACCTGTAACAAGGAATTCCTGGTCTATCCAGCCGCTGTATTTACCGGCTGCTTCTTCCTCCATGGCGAAAATATTTCCTTTGTTGTCAAGGATATTGACCTCGCAGCCTGAAACCGGGATGTAATCAGCTGTTTCCACGGGCGAAGCCAGGGAAACATTTACCACCTGCCAGCCTTCTGTTCCACTGACCCGGCCTGACACCACAAGCTTGTTTGCGGCACTTTGCTCGATTACCGGGCTGAATGGCTTGATGCAGGCGAACATGATCGCCAGTACAAGGATATTTATGACGCTCCTAATCCGATGCATAATTTCCCAATTTAAAGAGCCAGGTCACCGTAAAAACGGGCACCCCGATGACAGAATACTGGTAACTTTTTATTTTCCCGTTTTCCACTTTGTAATAAACAGAATAGGGGTTATCACGACCGGTAACATTATAGAGGCTGAAGATCAGAGAATGATGCAGCAGCTTGTTCTTGCGCAGGTTCCCTTCGATGGTGAGGGAAAGGTCAACCCTGAAATAATCGGGGATGCGGTACTCGTTCCGCTCAGAATAATCAAGAAACGGGGCCCCATTGATGTAATAAACCGAAACCGGGTATGTGACCGGCCTCCCGGTCTGGTAGGTCATAACGCTGGAAGCCGTAACGCGGCGGTTGAAATGGTAATTTACCACAGTATTTACCACATGCGGGATGTCGTAATTAGCCGGGAATGCCTGCCCTTCGTTGATCTGGTCCCAGGGTTGTTCACCATTGACCTGGACTATGGAGCGCGACCATGTGTAAGCCAGCCAGCCTTCCAGCTTGCGGCCGTTGCGGCGGAGCAGGAACTCGATCCCATAAGCTTCCTGCTTGCCGGGCAGGACGGATGATTCCACATGCGGGCTATTGAGAAAATCGGCCCCGTCTTTAAATTCCGGGTAATTGTCAGTCTTTTTGTAATACGCCTCAAGCGAGGTTTCCCATCCTGAAAGGGGGAAAGTGCGGAATACCCCTGCCGAAAACTGGCTGGTCTTTGCCGGCCCGAGGTGATAATCGGCCAGTATCCACTGGGAATTTGGTGAAATTGCAATAGTGTTGTTCAGCAGGAA
>CAYJNJ010000173.1:0-2479 GCA_964371595.1 uncultured Bacteroidales bacterium
GTGACTTTTGTTGTGGGTTCGTTTGAATTTGGATTTGGTATTACAGGATTTTGCATTGTCGAAAGAAAACCACCTGGTCCGCTCCAATAGTAAGAAGCATTTGGTACAGTTTCGGCATAAAGGTTAAGGGTTTCCCCGACACAAAGCGGCCCGTTATTGCCTACCGGAGGTGGCAGAATAGTGCAATCGGTACTTCCGTTGCCCGCAGTTTGCGAAAATGTGATCTCACAGGGATTTGTTGAAAAATTGGTTATCATCAATATATAATACTGGCCTGTCACTCCATTGGGGATCACACAATATTCAGTAGGTGCAGGCGAATAACTGCAGTCAACAATCATGCTGGCAGTAAGTCCTTCCACGCAGGGATCATAAGGATCAGTAAAAGGTCCCCAGCAGATAAAATCAATATCCTCCGAAGGGGTACTAAACATATAAATAGTAATAGAGCCGGGATTGTCAATCAGCATATGGTACCATGCCGGACAGGGCTGCGTTGACAAACAGCCGTAAGCAGGTCCGGGCTGGGCAACACCCGTCGTTCCGGCGGGGAATGTATAAATTGATCCGGTGCAAAAAGGTTCGGAATTCTCGCATACCAGCCCCTGACCGCTTAATTTCATCAATGCCAGGAAAGAAATCCCCAGCACAAGGAATAACTTTCTATTCATCGCCTTTAATTTTATTGAATTTGTTGTACTTAGCCATCCATGCCGATTTTTCCTCTGCTGTCATTTCTTTGCCGGCCTTAGCGGTATTCGCCAGGAGCTCATTAAACAGGCAGGTAACATCATTTTCGCTATTTGTATAATAAGCTTTAAACCAGGTCTGGTCTTTATCGAGGTCGCCATCTATATTGATTATTTTCGGCTCGTTGTAGCTAAGATTCATGAAATACACCCGTTCAAAGCTACTTCCGAGCTTGGTCAGGTCCACTGCATAATAATCGTAATTCCCTTCAGATAAGGTTAAAACAGAAAACCTGTCACCGAATTCCTCCTGGCTGAAGGCAAGTTGAATCTGTGAAACAGCAGGTTTAGCAGCTATTTCACCACTATTTTGACCATAGGAATAACAAATCCCTAAGGACATTAAAATCACTAAGAATACTTTCATTGCGGCTCAATTTTATAAAGTGATAATGCCCGATAAATCAGCGCGCTAATATAATTATAATTTCATATTAGCATTTTGAATTTGAGGCTCTTGTTTAAAAAAAGTTAGTATAAGATCACTTTCTGATGATGTATAAAGCGATCGTGAACGGCCCTCACGAGGTAAACCCCTGAGGGAAAGGCCTGAAGGTCAGCAGTTATTTTATTTGATCCCGGCATCAGATTACTAAGGTCCTGAACATAAATGACCGAACCCTGGGGATTGAGCACCTGTAATTCACGGAAACCTTCACCCTCTTCGAATTCTATATTGATCAGCCCTGTGGAGGGATTTGGATATATGTTTACTGACGGAAATGTTTTATAGTCTTCAATTCCAAAGCATGCGGCAAAATCAAAAATTACCGTAACCGAATCAGTAAATGAACAACCTTCCGGGTTTGTGATCGTCAGGCCCAATGTTCTGACACTAAATCCTATGCCTGTCGTTGCCAGCCTGATTACCGGTTCAGTGCTCCCATTTGACCAGTAATATCCGGAACCCGGAAAAAACTGGCTCGGCGATAAAGGCACAGTATCCGCCGGACAGGCTATGATCTGCGGACCGCCGGTAATAGTGAATGCCGGCGATGGGGCAACATGAATGGTGATGGTTGATGTGAAAATATTGAACCCGTCGTCAATCTCAACAAGATATTCATGGTCACCATCCACTACCGGACTCACCGTAAGGCTTGAAATCATTGTCTCTTCGTCTTTCAGCAAAGCCGGGCCGTAATACCATTTATAACGATAATTACCATAAAATCCCCCAAACCCGAAGGCAGTAATAATTGTGGATTCACCTTTGCAAATCGTATCGTCCTGCACCGATAAAGTAACGCCAAGGGGGCCACCATCGAGTGAAATAATGACAGTATCGTAAAGGCTGATGCAGTCAGTATTGTTATCCCTGCCGTGCAAAGTAAATACTGTAGTAGAGTAAAGGTTTTTTGTTGCGGTATTTTGCATTTCCGGGCTGATCAGCATATCTGCCGGTTCCCAGTAATAATGATAGTCGCCTGTTCCGGCGGTTACAGAGCCGTTAAGAGTGGTACTCGTACCATAAGGTATCGTTTCATCTGTACCTGCATCGGAAATGGGCAGCGGATTGACTGTAACAGTAACAAAGGCTGAAGTCACGTTATAGCCATCGCTTATGGTAACCGTATAGGTAGTTGTTACAAGAGGATACACCACAGGTGATTCCAGGTCAGAGGAAAATCCCGGCGGATATGAGGACCATGAAAATGTATAGGAACCAGCCCCGCCATACCCGGTAGCCTGTAAAAGCGAAGATCCGCCAAAGCAGATTTCTGCAGGGT
>CAYJNJ010000174.1:0-2471 GCA_964371595.1 uncultured Bacteroidales bacterium
AATTTACTCCAGCCTCAGGAGAGGAACGGCCGATAATTACGCTGACAAACGGTGCCGGCCGGGCTGCATTTATTGGATTCTACAAAGGTTATTACGGGGGAGAAAATTCAAACGAAGCTAATCCGCCGAACGGTGGTTTCAATACCAATACTTATGAGGTTATGGGATTCATTCAGGCTCCTGACAAAGACTATTTGTTCATATCAGTCGATATTACATCAGATCATTCAGGGTCTGCTGCCTGGTCAGCGATATTGGAAAGGGATTGAATATGAATCCCTTTAGGTCTGGGTAAATGAAATTTATACCCTTTACCGGACTACAATTTTCTCCTGATAAATATTCCCTGAACCTTCATCTAAGAACCGGCAAAGATAGAGACCGGCATTCATCCAGCCTAAATTGACCTCTTCCTTATTTGAAGTCATTTCCTGTTCTATTACAATCTGACCGGCACTATTGACGATCTGAAAGCGCCCCTCGGGTTTACCAGTTTTCTCAATACTGATCGATTCCGAAGCCGGGTTAGGATAGATAGTAAAATCAGCTTTGCTTATTTCAGGCCCGGTTCCAACAAAGGACTCCCTGAAAAATTCAGCACTTTCCAGCGTTGACCAGCTTTCATCATAAATAAATGATACAAGGCTGATGTCGACATCAGGATCATCGGTATACCACTCGTAATAATTTGAAGTAGTTACAGTGGTAGAAATCAGTGTCCAATTCCCCAGCAACTGTGCCCACATGCTGTCTTTATTGACCTGGGTTACTTTTGCACGAATTGCTTCGAAAGATCCAACTGGAAGGGTTACGGTCCCGTAAGCATCGGCCTCCAGGGATTTTGTAACATAATCCTTAAACTTCACAGAATCCTCGTTATCGGCATAAATCCATTCAAAATAATAATCCTGTGAGATCTCATCACCGTATGAGAATGGAAAATTAAGCAGGACTAGATCGGGAGTATAATCAAAAGCGTATGATTCACCCTGGTAATACATGACTATTCCTTCCATTTCGAAAACATCCCCGTCATAATACAGGTATGAATAAGCGGTATCCGAAGTATGAACGGCAAGGTTTGCATCTGGATAATAGCCCGGGTATGGGGTAGCCAGGGGGGTGACATAGCTATAACTAATAATATCCTCTGAAATTAAAGGTGAAAAATCCCAGGTTTTACCAGGACCGGGAGTGCCGGGATCTAATCCGACAGGAAGATTATCGATTCCCTTCAAAACATTTGTCCCAGGAACGGGAACATTATCTGAAGTAATAGTTATTTGTGCAGTGGTTAGCAAAGCAGAAAGGAGAATTGTTGCAGTTAACCATGCTCTTGTAGTAATTTTTTTCATGGCTCATCATTATTTATCTGCCTAAAGATAAGTAAATTAAAAGCGGAATGCAAGCAATATGCAGTTTTTAACATATTTTTAATTGGAAGATTTTCAGATTCTTTATCCAATCGTTTGGTTATCGTGACGAAGTTCTTGATTTTATCTGGAAAAAGAATTCGCAGTAGAATTTGCACAGGAAAGCCAAAAGCCATAGATTTACCGAAACTTAAAAACCAAAACTATGATCAAAAAAATTTTCTTTTCGCTATTTCTGGCGGTTGCTGTTTTCGGATTCTGGACCTGCGACAAGAGCAGCGACAACAACGATCTATGCAGCGGGGCATGGGCCAGCGAGCTTACAAATGAAGCAAATGCCATGATTAGCGCGGCACAGACCTATGCGACCAGTCCAACTCCTGCCAACTGCAATGCTTACAAACAGGCTGCGCAGGATTACCTCGATGCCCTGGAGCCTTATGGTAATTGTTCCACCCTCACCGGTCAGGATAAGGTAGATTGGCAAAATGCAGTGGACAGTGCACAGCAAAGCGTGGATAGCCTTACTTGTCAGTAGTCGGTCAATGCCAACTGGGCATCCGGCAATAAAAAAGTCGCCTCCAAAAGGGGCGACTTTTTTTTCTCTGCCGCGCCGCTTCTTTGTTATTAAACTGGTACGGCGTCATCCCGAGTTTTCAGACCTTTGCAAACTCCACAATGTGGGATGACAACAAAACAAATCCAATAAATAAATATGAGTTGTGTCAAATTTATCCTCTTTGGTTTTAATGGAAGCATGAACTTCAGAGAAGTTCCATATTGGTAGAAAAGGCGGAATAAAACCATCGATTTCCCCTCCCGTGATAATCCAGTTTTGCCAGGTAATATTGGCATGGGAGGGGATCAAGGGGAGGGATGTGATTCGTTTTTCATTGAGCATTGAACATTGAGCATTTAACATTTCATTGGACATGTAAAAGATAAAATTTGCCAAAATATGTTCGATGTTCAAAGTTCAATGTTAAACCGTCCATGAATATAACCCTCCCCAACCCCTCCCCATGAAGGCTTACCGCATTAAAATGTCTTGTCCTGAAATAGGTTGACAATAGAAACAACGAAATGTCAACTTAAAAC
>CAYJNJ010000175.1:0-2168 GCA_964371595.1 uncultured Bacteroidales bacterium
TACTTCCAGCCTGAAGCCCGGGGCAACTCAATCAGCCGGCTTGTTTTGATACTTCCAGCCTGAAGCCCGGGGCAACTCAATCAGCCGGCTTGTTTTGATACTTCAGGACTGAATTACCTCAACCTTCAGGTTGAGGGTAAGAATACCAATACCAGACCGGACTTTAGTCCAAAAATAAAAAATATCGAATCTCACTCAATATAATCAATGAAATTCTTTTTATCTTTGAATCAACACATTTCCAAACCAATCCAAGCCATGAATTCCCTTAGTTTTTTTCAAATCATTAAAAGGAAACTGGTGAAAATAACTGTCATCATTTTCCTGGGAATAAATATTTACAATCCTTCATTCAGCAACCCGATCATTCCCGGACCAATGATATTTGAGATCTACTTTGGCGCAGACGGTTGGCAGATCGAAATGATGAATACCATGTATTTTGAAGATAATTTAGATCAGGTATGGATGATTTCGGAGGATGATGCTGCCCACTTCAAACCGGGAATATCATTTGGTTACATGGAGGTTATTATTGTGACCCAGGAGGACTTCATGAGCGAATTTACTATTAACCAGGCTGGTGACTGGCTGACCTTGTTATATATCGACGGGGAAGTTTATGACCAAGTTGATTATTTTGGCCTGGCCTGGGGTTCTATGTCCGAGCAAGGACCTTACAATGCAGTCAGCCCTCCGGTTGGTGAACAATCTATTGCCCTGCAACATACAAATCAGCCATACTTCGAGTGGCATTGGGCAGTCAAAGAACTCCCGAATACCCTTGGAGCTTATCCCAATCACGTTTTTAAAAGGGCCACTTTCAGCGGCTTTGTGAGGGATGAAAATAATGGACCGTTGGAAAATGTTGAAATTGATTATTGCGGGATCATATGGGAGCCAGATGTCCCGGAAATTTTTACGGACTCTAATGGCTATTTCTTTACAGATGAAATGTTTTGCATGACTGATTATATCCATTTTAAGTATAATGGAGGAATAATAGGAGATACAACGGTCTCTATCGAACCCGACTCCGCCAATTATTTCGAATTCACACTCGACACGCTTTTGACAGGGATTAATGAAAATCGAATTACAGGCCCAGCTTATTCAATCTATAATATACCCAACCCCTCATCTAGTCAAACCACTTTCATTATTGAATCGGATAATCTTATGCCTTATCAAAAAGGTGTGATCAAGATTTACAGCGAAACAGGATATATCGTTGATATTATCCCTATTGAGATTTCGGGTGAAAAACAGGATATCGCCTATAATTTCAATGATAATACCCTTTCATCGGGTTTATATTTTTACAACCTGGAGGTTGGCCGGCAAAAGATGGCTTCAGGCAAAATGGTGATTACCCGATGAAAACAACACATTTCCATACTATTCTTACCTTTCTTACAATCTTACAGTCCTACAGTCTTACCCTCTCCGGCCAGGACCTGCAGTTCTACCGTGAAGACATTGTTTTTACACTATCTGAAGGCCGGGTTTCGACGGAGGCCATTTATAATTTCTGCAATCTTGGGCAGAATGATATTAAGACTCCCCTGTTTTATCCTTTTCCAGACAGCACGCTGGAACTCATCGATTCCCTCGTTATCACCGATCTGAAAGCCGATACCCTGGTCCCTTACCGTGAAGGCAGATCCGGTATATTTTTTCCGGTTACGGTAAAAGCTTACGGACAAGCGGCTTACCGGGTTGATTTCCGTCAAAGGCTGGTTGAACAGCACTTCACATACATCCTTACCAGCACTGAAACCTGGGGCAGGGCGCTGGAGTTTGCGAACTTCGAACTTCAGGTCCCGGCCGGAATAACCGTGGATTCACTCAGTTACACACCTGACTCCTCTTTCATTAAAAATGATATTCAGTATTTTTTTTGGAAGAAAAAGGATTTCAAGCCAAAGAAGGATTTTTTGGTGCTTTTTTAACCACAAAGGGATCCAAGTATTTCACAAAGGTGCACAAAGGAAAAATTCGTGTTAATCCGTTGCATCCGCGTTTATCCGTGTTCTTTCAATGGTGCACCGGATTTTCACAGATGCAACGGATTACCACGGATCAGATTTTTACGATTTTTCCACCTAACAGTCCTCCAGTCTTACAGTCCTAAAGTCCTACAGTCTTACAGTCTTACAGTCCTACAG
>CAYJNJ010000176.1:0-2097 GCA_964371595.1 uncultured Bacteroidales bacterium
GTTCATATTTTTGTGGAAAGAAAAGATTACAACGGCCCCTTCCTTCCGGGTTACAAAAAATGGGAACCGGCTTACAGGACCGAATCTCTGGGATTGAAGTACGTGGATCATATGGTAGGGAACGTTGGCTGGGGAGAGATGAATACCTGGGCTAAATTCTACGCCGAGGTGATGGGATTTACACAGCTTGTTTCTTTTGATGATAAAGATATTTCGACCGAGTACACTGCCCTGATGTCGAAAGTGATGGCGAACGGCAATGGCCGCATCAAATTCCCGCTGAATGAGCCTGCCGAAGGGAAGAAGAAATCACAGATCGAAGAATATATTGATTTTTACCGTGGTGCCGGCGTTCAGCATGTTGCCATGGCAACGGATAATATCATTCACACGGTCACTGAACTGAGAAAGAGAGGGGTAGAGTTCCTTTACGTACCGGACATCTATTATGAAGATGTGCTCCAGAGGGTCGGTGAAATCGATGAAGACCTGAAACCGCTGAAAGAGCTGAATATACTGGTCGACAGGGATGACGAAGGCTATCTGCTGCAGATCTTCACAAAGCCCGTTGAAGACAGACCCACTGTTTTCTACGAGATCATCCAGCGGAAAGGGGCTAAGTCATTCGGTAAGGGCAACTTTAAAGCTTTGTTCGAATCGATCGAAAGAGAGCAGGAAAGGAGAGGAACACTTTGACCTCACCCCCTAACCCCCTCTCCATTTGGAGAGGGGGAATAGGGGGCAGGGGGTAAAGGGGGTGAGGTTGACGTTGAACTTTGAAAATAATTTACTATGAATTCCTGGATTCCAGTACCAAACGACAGTGATTTTTCGATTTACAATATCCCGTTCGGAATTTTCAGCATAGGGGACAATGACCTGCGACCTGCTACGCGAATAGGGGATACTGTTGTCGATCTTTCCGTGCTTGCTGATTTTGGTTATTTTGATGAACTTGATATTGATGATCTTACAGTTTTTTATCATTCCAATCTTAACGGGTTCATTAACCTTGGAAAAAAGGTGACGAATAAAGTAAGAATGCATTTGCAGGACCTTTTCCTTGAAACGAATATCGAATTAAAAAATAACCAGGAAGCGCTTGACCTGGCTCTGCATCCTGCCGTTTCAGCAACAATGCATATGCCCGTTCATGTGGGAAATTATACCGACTTTTATTCCAGTGAGCAGCATGCCTACAATGTCGGGGTGATGTTCCGTGATCCGAAAAATGCATTGCTGCCGAATTGGAAGCACATCCCGGTCGGATATCACGGACGCGCTTCTTCCATCGTTGTGAGCGGGACACCGATTCATCGCCCGAAGGGGCAGACGAAAGCAGACGACCAGGAAATGCCCGTTTTTGGCCCGACAAAGCAACTCGATTTTGAACTGGAAATGGGATTTATTATCGGGCGGGATACTGAATTAGGCAATTCTATCAAAACTACCGATACTGAAGATTATATATTTGGTTTAGTGTTGTTTAATGACCTTTCAGCCCGGGATATCCAGAAATGGGAATATGTTCCCCTCGGTCCTTTTTTAAGCAAAAATTTCGGGTCGGTCATTTCGCCATGGATTGTTACGCTGGAAGCATTGGACCTTTTCAGGATCCCCGGTCCGGTTCAAAGCCCGGAAGTGCTTCCATACCTGCAGTATGAGGGTGAAAAGCATTATGATATAAGGTTGGAGGTTTGGCTGGAAAGTCGTCAGTCGTCAGTCGGCAGTCGTCAGTCAAAAGTTATATCTCAAAGTAATACAAAGTACCTTTACTGGAACTTCTCCCAGATGCTTGCGCATCATACGGTAAATGGATGTAATATGGAAGTCGGTGATATCTGTGCTTCCGGGACGATCAGCGGACCTGATGAAGGTTCGTACGGCTCCATGCTTGAGCTGGCCTGGAAAGGTACAAAGCCGCTTGAAATGCCCGATGGCAGCGTTAGACGGTTTATTGAAGATGGTGATACAGTCATTATGAAAGGCTTTGCTGAAAAAGACGGGATCAGGGTAGGGTTTGGTGAATGCAGCACGACGATACTACCTGCACGTGAGTGAATAGAAAATAGAAAATAGAAATTTGAACCCTGGAAC
>CAYJNJ010000177.1:0-2062 GCA_964371595.1 uncultured Bacteroidales bacterium
GTGTACCAGTTTGTGATCAACAAGCCTCATCGCAATTTTGAAAAGGCCCAGCCGGCATACATCGTTTCGGCGGCGGATCTTTTCGATAGTTTCCGCTCAGGGCGGGAAGAAGCCGAGAAGAAGTTCAACGGCCAGGTGGTGTTGCTCAACGGTAAGCTGAATAAAATAGAAACTACCGACGACAGGGTTACAGGGGTATTTGTCTTTGACCAGGGAATGTTTGGTGATGAAGGGATCCGGTGCACCATGCTGCCCGATCATTCATCCGACCTGAAAGCAATTCCGGAAGGATCAGAAGTGAAACTGAAGGGCTTCCTCACAGGATATAATGAAACGGATGTCATTTTGGAACAGTGCTGTGTCATCCGTTAATCTAATTGAACTAAACCAGATAATTAATGTTAACAATAAAAAGTAAAAATAATGAAACATTCAATCAAAATAATTGTCTTTCTGTTAAGCGGGATCCTCAGTGTTTCTGCTGCCCATGCACAGAAGTACATGACTAAGAACGGCAACATCAGTTTTTATTCCGAAACCCCGATGGAAACGATCAAAGCGTTGAATAACCAGGTCAATGCGGCACTGGATATCCAGACCGGCGATATGGTGTTCAAGATACTGATAAAGTCGTTCCAGTTTGAAAAAGCCCTCATGCAAGAGCATTTCAATGAAAATTACCTGGAGAGCGATAAGTTCCCGAATTCAACATTCCAGGGAAAGATCACAAATTTGTCAGCCATAAATTTTAGTAAAGAAGGCACATACGAAGCTGTGATTGAAGGCGATATGACTATTCACGGGGTAACAAAGAAGATCTCTGAGAAAGGCACGTTTACCGTGAAAGCCGGTGATAAGATCGAAGGCCACAGCAAATTCAATGTCAAACCGGCCGATTACAATATCAAGATCCCCGGCGCCGTAGTAAAAAATATTGCAGAAACTATTGAAGTAACGGTAGAGATTGGTTTGTCGAAGATGTAGGCATCAACTTTTTCTCTCTATATTCGGCCCTCCCCGTAAGCCAAAATTTTCAGGTATTACGGGGATTTTTTATTAACCACAAAGGCGCACGAAGGGTTTCACAAAGTCGCACTAAGGAAATTAATACTTTGCGTTCCTTTGCGAAGTACTTTGCGCGCCTTTGCGGTTAATTACCAAAGAATAATTTACCGATAAGGAACGCTTTCAGTAAATTCGCTTTTTATTTTATAACTGGCAACTGATGGACTCCCTGAAAAAGATCTGGCCCGAAGAATACCTTGTACACTGGTACGATACTGACCTGAACGGACAATTGAAGATGTCGGCACTGGCGAATTACCTGCAGGAATCGGCCTGGCGGCATGCCAACCACCTTGGGTTTGGCTTCGAGGATGCGCACAGGCGTAACGAATTCTGGGTGATCGTCAGCCTGTTGATAAAGATGGTCGGATCGCCGCAATGGGGCAGGAAGATCACGGTCGAAACCTGGCCGAAGGGCATCGACCGGATGTTTGCTTACCGTGACTTCAAGATCATGGATGATAAGGGGGCCGTTATTGGGGCGGCGACTTCAGGCTGGATGATCCTTGATTTGGATACCCGCCGGCCTAAGAGCGTCGATATTGTTAAGCCGGTGCTTCACCTGGCCACTCACCAGGATGTGCTCGACCGGAACCCGCCGCTGCTGATGCCACTGAAAGAGATTGCAAGTACAGAGACCCGGCAGGTCCGCTTCAGCGAAGTCGACCAGCACGGGCATGTGAACAATACACGGTTCATCGATTGGTGCCTGGATGCGCTGTCGTCGGAGTGGCACCGGACACACCGGATCACTGGGATGGTGATCAATTACCTCTCGGAAGTCATGGCAGATGAGACGATTGAAATTTCCGTCGGACCCTGTGAAGATCAATCGCAGCATATTCAGGGGTTACGCAAAAGCGATAATAAAACCATTTTCCGCTCACGATTTGACTTCGAAAACCTTTAAATTCTTGGCGTTCTTTGCGTGATCTTTGCGTGACTTTGCGTTACAACCCGCCAGCCGTATGTTTCGCAGAGTTTCGCAGAGAAAAGC
>CAYJNJ010000178.1:0-2026 GCA_964371595.1 uncultured Bacteroidales bacterium
CGGTTCTGTCAACCTGCCTGAATATACTTCCCGGCCCTGAAGATTGAAAATGGAAATTTGAAATTCGGATGCAGTTTCCGGCAATTCAACTGTTATAACGGTGGAGGCTGGGTTGGGATAAAAGCTGACCGCCGACCGCCGACAGCCGACAGCCGACTCCTCTACGCCAACTCCGCACACACTCTCCACCTCCTCCCGGCTATCGCAGCCCGGAGCATTGTCCTGGATCAGAATGGTTCCGTTCGGACTTGCGAGGTATTCACAGACGCTCTGCACATGACAGGTGGATAAGGCATCGTTTTCCCAAATAGTCAGGCTATCAATAGTTTGCTCTTCAATATAATCCAGCCCGCTTAAGGATGCCAGTACATTGTTCTTATATATGTACAGGTCGCCACCGATGGAATCGAGTTTCGATAAGGCTTCAAGGCTGGTAAGATTAAAATTCCGGCATATATAAAGGCTTCCACCGATGTAGCCCAGGGAGCCTAAACCTTCAAGGCTGGTCAGGGCATTTCCGCCAAAGTCCGGTCCGCCGATTGCAACTGTCCCGCCTACTGCTGTTAAGCTATCCAACCCCGAAAGGTCATTTATTCCATCATTGCCATAAATTGCAAGATATCCCCCGATAGATTTAAGATTTTCCAGGGCTGAAAAATTGTCGAGGGAATCATTATTCCAGAGTGTAAGACTACCACTCAGTGTGCTCCAGATAGAAAGTGCGGAAATATCATATAAAGACTCATTATGGGTAATATCAATGCTTTCGACAGAATCAAGATTTTCAATCCCATCTAAACTGGTTAAATCACGATTATTAATCAGCCAAAGGGATGTCCCGATAACATCAAGGTTTTCCAAACCTGATATATTCTGGAGCGAATCGCAATGGTAAATTTTAAGGCTATTCCCAATGTAATTCAGGCTGGTCAATGCATCCAGGTTGGCCAGGGTATCACAGTAAGTAAATTCCAGGGTCCCGCCGACCGATTCCAGGTTTTCAAATCCTTCTAAGTTTCGCATAGACCTGGCCATATCAAATATCAGATTTCCTCCAACAGTTGTAAGGGCATCAAGTCCTGTCATATTTTGGTGTGGATTGCCGACGATGATAAAATCACCGCTTACCATCGTCAACCCGTCGAGCCCGGTTAAGCTGGTCAAATGATGATTGAATTCAATACCAAGATTTCCGACAGTTGTCAGGCCCTCAAGTCCGGTTAAACTTGACAGGGTGTCGTTGTCGTAAATACCAAGGGTTCCCCCAATCGATGTAATATTATCCAGACCCGATAAGCTGATCAGGCTGGTTCCCGGACTTCCCGCAGAATTGTTGCCAATTTGAAGATTTCCGCCGATTGATGTCAGCTGGATCAGCCCATACAGGTTCGTAACGGCTAAACTGTCGATTATAACATCGCCTTCTATCTGGGTGCAATTTGGATACATCAGTTGAAAGGCATCGATCTGCGTTTGCGTGGTAAAAGTTATCCCTTCAGGCAGGCATGACTGGGAGAATGATGCTCCCGCAAAGGCGTAAAATAAAATTAATAGTGAGATCAGGTTTTTCATAATGGCTATATGATTTATAGCATTCAGATGGATTGGTCTTCCCAAATTTAAGCAATAAATTGCTTATTTTCAGGAGGATTTGATTTTTTTCTTCCCTGTGAATTATTTCCCTTCAAAGAATGAGTCCACACTCTGAAAAGCCTTAATTTGCCACAAAAACACTAATGCACAAAAATTCACTAAAAGTATTTTGCTTGATTATCTGACTTTTGTGTTATTTAGTTCACCGGTTTTAGTTAAAACCCTATATTTGGCTTACTAAACCAAGCCATTTTATCTTATGAAAAATCATTCAATTACTTTTTTCATCACCGGTTTTCTGTTTACGGTAACCATGTATTTCACTTTTTCCTGTAAAGAAGACAGCGATCACCAACTCTTTTACCAGGACCGGGTAACATCAAGCAGCTATTATAAAAACGATTCCCTGAAATCGGCACATGCAATACAGTAT
>CAYJNJ010000179.1:0-2009 GCA_964371595.1 uncultured Bacteroidales bacterium
TGTGTTCCAGTGTTCCAGTGTTCCAGTGTTCCAGTGTTCCAGGGTTTAACTTCCCATATTATTGCCTCCAAAGCACTAAAACACGAAACTTCACTAAAGTTATTGACTTAATAATCAGTTTTTTGTGATATTTTGTGTGTTGGTGTTTTAGTGGCATATTTTTTCCTTCACCAAATCGCCAAATCGCCAAATCGTCCAATCTTTATGGAATGTCTCTTCTATCGAATCTTCTCACGCTGATTACCAGACAAAGCAGCACCATTCCTCCAAGGACAGCAATGTCTAATCCAAAGTTCCCTTTGCCAAACATCAGGCTTTGCGGTTCGTAGTAGCTGAATATGTTGAACGGCTTGGTAAATGCAAGTTTATCCCATATCTGGGCAATAAAATAAAGCAGGTAAAAGACAAAAGTAAGGACCGCGCTGAGGTTACCGGCCCTCGTCCCCTGCCTGGCGAAAACTGCGAACAGCATGGTAAAAGTAAAGATCAGGAGGATAAACAGCCAGAGGTTAAAACCTATTTGGAGCAGGTTTATCATGATTTGATGGGTAAGATGATGGAAAATGATGATGGAGGTAAAGGAACCGATTAACGCGCCAGTAATGATCAACCCCAGGATAAGGCAACCTGAGACCCAAAGGGAAAGCATCAGTGAGCGGCGCCGGAAAGGGTGGGCAAGCAGCAGTTCAAGGGTGCCTGTTTCCAGTTCCCGGGAAATATGGTGCGAAGGGATGTTGATCGCCGTGATGACCAGCAATGTCAGTACGATCGGGTGGTTCAATCCAAATGCCGCCGCCCCGTCATAATTCAGCATGCTGAAGAAGCTGTCCTGCAGGAAAGCCTTCATCATCGGCGGCAGCTGCTCGAGGATAGCAGAAAGTATGGCCGCTGTATCAAAGGTTGTCACCAGGTACAGGATCAGGAACTGGAACAGGGTGATGAAAGCCATGCTGAACAGGACAAAAGTCCTGTGGTTGCGCCAAACCAGGCGTATGTAAGACCATTTAATCATCAGCCCTGTCTTTATAATATTGAATGAAGATCTCGTCAAGCGCAGGTTCCGGCAGTGTTACGCCGGAAAGCGGAAGCTCTGAAAGCCTTTTCAAAACGGCCCTGATGTCGCCATGGACGATGAAATCAAACGAAAGCCCGTCGCGGCGCAGCATTTCAGCACCGGGTAGATCAAGCGGTTCCACTTCATGCGAAAGTGTAAAATGCAGCCTTCTTTGTAAGGTTTTTCTGAGGTTTTCAATCGAATCCACGGCAACAAGCTTTCCGTCCCTGATGATTGCCATCCGCTGGCATATCCTTTCCACCTCCGAAAGGTTGTGAGAAGAGAGAAAGATCGTGCATCCCCTCTCCTGGTGCTCTTTCAGCAAGCTGTAAAACTCCTCCTGCATCAGCGGGTCGAGGCCGATAGTGGGCTCATCGAGGATGAGCAATTCCGGGTTGTGGAAAAAGGCCTGGACTATGCCCAGTTTTTGCATGGTGCCATGCGAGAGGGTTTTGATCTTCCGGCCCAGATAGTTTTTCTCAAGTTCGAACCGCCGGATCAATGCCGGGTCAATGCCTCGCGGGACCCGGCGTAAGTCGGCGCAAAGGTTAAAGAACTCATAACCGGTGAGGTTTCCGTAGGCATTGAAATTCCCCGGCAGGTAGCCGCAGCGTTTCCTCAAATCGTAAGAGTTGTCCCGGAGATTTTCACCGAAAAGCGACACCTTTCCTGAAGCCGGCCTTAGCAGATCCAGCATCAGGCGGATGGTAGTCGTCTTTCCCGCACCATTAGGACCTAAGAAACCGAAGATCTCCCCCGGGTAAACTTCAAAAGAGATATCATTGACGGCCGCAAAACTGCCGAAATATTTTACCAGGTTTTCAATCTTTATGACCGGGAGTGAGCTCATAAGCCGGGAATTTCCGGTCGTAAATATATTGAAATTTTTGGAAGTGGTGGAGTGGTGAAGTGGTGGGGTGGTGAAGTGGTGGGGTGGTGAAGTGGTGGGGTGGTG
>CAYJNJ010000180.1:0-1975 GCA_964371595.1 uncultured Bacteroidales bacterium
GGGTAATAAAAGCGGCCTGGTCAGTGGAGTTGTTCATGACAGCCACTGCAATCCCGTTATTGGAATCCCAGAATTCAACATCCCGGTAATACCAGACGCCGGTTCCGACAGTGACCGGGGCCCATGTCGTTCCACCATCGGTGGTCTTGATGAAGTAGTTGTTCCAGCCGCAGGCAAAGCCTACCAGGTCGCTGATGAACCAGATACCCTGGAGGCCGTCGATCGTACCGGAAGCCGGCCAGACCTGGGTCCAGTTGTTCCCGCCATCGACGGTTTTCACGATCACCCCGTCGGCATCGTAAGTATATTGCATTCCGCAGGCATAGCCGACTGTGCTTTGTCCCGGGGGAAAGCTCATCCCGTAAAGAATGAAGGTGGTGCCGGTACTGTTGACATACGACCAGCTCTGGGAGAAACTATTCCCTGCGATAAGGAAGAATATTACAATTAAATAAATTAGTGCTCTATTCATTAATGTTGAATGTTGAAGGTTGGATGTTGAATGTTGAATTTTGAATTGTGTCAGAAAAAATCGCGGCAAATATACACTTGAATGTACAGGGTGGTCAAAAAACAACCGGGATAACATATCAAAACTACCTGTACAAATACTGTACAGTCGGAAAGGCAGGAATAGCAAAGGCTACAGCGTCTTATTTTTTCTTAGCTGACTTTTTTGCCTCAGCCTTTTCGAGGTTTGTGAGGGCGGTAAATGTGATAATTTCCTTAATTATTTCAACTGGAATTTCACTCGTAAAAGGGAAATGGATTGCGGATTTGGTTTGTTTATAAGATTTTAACCTGTCAGTAAACGCATCCTTCACTTTTGGGGCGACAAAGAGGCTGAAATGGTCCTTAAAAACGGCATAATAGCACAGCATACCGTGGTATTTAAATGCCGGCATCATATAACTGAGTAATTCTTCAGCATCCGGTACGGTATTTCTGACAGTCTGCCTGATTATCCCGAGCCTTTCCCTGAATTCAGGCGGCTGCTGGGCGATATAGTCATCTACGGATTTATATATAGTTTTCATAAGTTGGAGTTAATTATTCAGAGTGCCTGTACTTAACCACCTGGACCTTTTCCATGGTGATCAGGCCTTCGGTGACATGCTCGTCGAGAAAGGGGAGGAGCAGCTTAATTTTTTCTTCCGTATCCACGATTTCAATTATGATGGGAAGATCTTCCGATAATCTCAGGATCTTTGAGGTATGCAAGCGGCTGTTGGCACCGTAGCCCATAATTCCCCTAACAACGGTTGCCCCGGCCAGGTTAAGTTCGCGGGCTTTCAAAACGATGGCTTCAAAAAGCGGCTTCCCATGGAGCATGTCGCCTTCCCCGATGAAGACCCGCAGCAGTTTTCCTTCTTCCGGCAGTTTCATATTTTATCGGATTAAATTGATCAAACCCCTGGCAGCAAAAAAGCCCCCGAACACCATGATCAGGCCCAGGATATTATTGGCCAGGATGTTAAACATAGCCGTTTTTATTTCACCATCCCTGAAAAGGTTCAGTGTTTCCAGTGAAAATGTCGAGAATGTAGTGAAACCTCCCAGGATGCCTATAAAAATGAAAGTCCTGAGCTGTGAGGAAATATTGGCCGTTTCCCATGTTCCCCAAAGAAAGCCTATGATCAGCGAGCCAAGGATGTTAACCATCAGGGTGCCATAGGGAAAGGCACCGTCGATATACTTGTGGGTAAGTCCGGAAACGGCATACCGGCCTACGGTTCCGATAGCCCCGCCCGCAGCGAGTAAGAGTATCTTTATAAACATATTCCCGGCATCTGTTACTTTAAGTTCGCAAAACGCATAGTGTATTCCTGAATTTCACTTCAAGTTTAATATTATTATTAATATGATGGGTTAGTAATCAATTTTTATCAAAGTGCTATTTCAGCCTCACCCCCTGGCCCCCTCTCTTTCATTCAGCCTCACCCCCCGGCCCCCTCTCTTTCATTTAGCCTCACCC
>CAYJNJ010000181.1:0-1956 GCA_964371595.1 uncultured Bacteroidales bacterium
TTATGAATGTCATCAGTGGTTAATACGATTTTTGCGCCTGCATCGACGACCATGAGACGGATACGTTCGAGGGAGCGGTTTTTGCGGGGGGGGTAGGCCGGAACGGCAATAACGCCGGCGTAAAAGCATCCGTACAAAGCTTTGATGAAATCCAGCCCCGGAGGGTAAAGCATCAGGGCTCGCTCACCGCGGAGTTTCATAGTTGACAACTGATCTGATATTTCTCTTGCCGCCTGGTCTAAATCTTTGTAGTTGATCTTTTCTTCGACGGAATCGCCGTCGGCCAGGAATATATAGGCGGTCTGGGCGGGGGTTTCTGCTGCCCTTGCCTGCAGGATCTCAGGCAGAGTGTACCTGTATGTGTCCTCCTCTGTTATCCGGTCACGGAAAAAATCTGGTAGTGCCATGAGTTAAATGGCAGCTAAAGTAGGTAAAAATCCAGAAAATCCCGTCTAGTTATCTTTCATTAATTTAAAGGCCTTGCCGCATAATTCCTTCATTGATATCTTTTCGAAAAACAGGTAGGGAGGAAAGTTAACGCCATAATTATTCAGGAAATCCTGCTGCAGCGCAATGGCTTTCATAGAGCTGAGCCCAAATGCCGTGATGGGCCTGGAAGGATCAAGATTTGCCAGTGGAATTTTCAGATGAACATGGACCCAGCTCATCAGCCAGGCTTCAAGATTTACAAGGTCGTCAGGGACGATGGCCGTATCTTCAGAATTTATCATTTCTTCCATCAACGATTCACCTACAATGTCCAGTTTCTTTCCTAGATATGCCTCTTTACAGGCTTTCCGCTGAATTTTACCACTTGAGGTTTTAAGAATGGAAGCTGTTCGGATAAGCTGGATGGCATATGCTGATAATTCCGTTTCCATGGCGATATTTGTCCGGATGTTGTCACAAACTGTATTCACATCCAGGCCCATAATGGCTGAACGTTCCACTTCGGCTACGACAACAAGCCTTTCTTCTCCTCCGGCTTCAACAGAGAATGCGGCGCTGGCATTGGGTCGCAGGGCTGGATGGGAGCATTCTGCAAAGAATTCAATATCCTGCGGGTAAATATTCCGACCATGAATGATGATCAGGTCTTTCAGCCTTCCGGAGACAAAAAGCTCACCTTCATGGAAGAAACCCAGGTCACCACTTCTGAGGAATTTCAATCCCGGGTAATCAGGCAAAGATCTTTCGCAGATTTCATAGGTAAGTTCCGGCTTATTCCAGTATCCTGGAGAAACGCTGGAGCCTGATATCCAAATCTCACCTACTTCATCTGTATTGCATAGCTGCAGTGTTTCGGGATTAATAATTTTCACAATGGTATCAAACCAGGGATGGCCCACTCCCACCAGGTGCCTTGCATCCGGCGCTTCCTTTGGAACCGGTTTGACTTTATTTTGCAGGAGGGCATCACCGGAAATGCAAATATATAAAGGGCCCCGGCCTGCCTGTGGGCCGGAAGTGATAAGGGTGGTTTCTGCCATTCCATAACAGGGATAGATCATGCCAGGCTCGAGACTGTAATCCCTGAAGGCTCCAATGAACCTGTCGATCGTCATTTTTCGGATAGGCTCCGAACCGCAGTAAAGGGTTTTAATTGAAGATAAATCCAGCCCGGCCCTTTCGTCGTCAGTAGTATCGCTCAGCAGGTCAAAAGCGAAATTAGGGGCGCCACCCATTGTGCCCTGGTATTTCGAAAAGGCTTTTAACCATCTTATTGGTTTCTGAAAAAATGATACCGGGGCCATATAAACACTTGGGAAGCCTGTATAAACCGGCTGAAAGACCTGGCCCACAAGACCCATATCATGAAATGCCGGGAGCCAGGAGACGCCGATGCTTTTTGTGGAGAACCCAAAACTATTGCGGATAAATTCACAATTTCTCATGATGTTCTGATGGGTGATGATAACCCCTTTCGGATGACCGGTTGAACCGGAGGTGTATTGC
>CAYJNJ010000182.1:0-1872 GCA_964371595.1 uncultured Bacteroidales bacterium
GTTCCACGGACCGTTCCAGTCAGTCCAGTCCCCACTTGCATCCACATTGGTCCATTCGTTTAAAGTCGGAAGGCGCCAGCCGCTGCCAAGCAACAGGGCACAAGGATCGTTGGCGGCGATCCAATCTGAATTTTCATTGTTGCCGGTTATCGTCCAGGATGGGGTTAATGCAGAGCCATCATGTTTGTAACCCTGCATCCGGTTAAACTGCCAGTACCAGCCTGCAGAAGCTTCAGTGGCATCGTTAGCAGCGGTTGCCTGGTGGTCAGCGCCAAGGTTACTGGTAATCCAGCATTTTGAAGGTTCGCCGGGTATACTTGTAACAGTGCCATAAGTTACTGTTTTATTGACCGGCGCCACGGTTCCTGCCACATGGTTGACTGTGATGGGAGCACCGCAAGTCCATGGAAAGATAGTATCCCTGTTGTCGCATTTTAAAACAGAAACCCAATAACTTCCTTTATAAATATACAGATCAAGTGAATCAAGGTTAAAAACTATCAAGCCTGTTGCCGGATCGTTTATCACACTAAGCTGGTTTGTGGTCATCCGGGGTAGCAGAAATCCTTTCTCAGTGGTTGCAAGATCAAGTATTGACGAGGCATCCGGTGCGCTTCCATCCATGTTGACACCTACCTGAGAGAATATCAAACTGCTATTGAGCAGAAGCAAAACGATAAAAAGGGATAATTTTTTCATGGCCCCAGGATTTGGTTAAAACACGTTGATTTGGTCTTAAATAACCAATAGCAGTCAGATGAAGGGCGGTTTATTGAGTTAACTGTTCAAAAGCCTAAAGATAAGTATATAATCAATGTATGTCAACACAATACATGGAGAATCAAGGGCGGTTGGTATTGTTGCAGCTTTGATGCACAAATCTGATTTGCCTGACTACAGAGGAGTCAAATGTGAATAGGGGATTAAGGGGAGGGGAGGCAGAATCATCTTGCATGCATATAAAAAAAGCTTCCAGAAATTTCTGAAAGCTTTGTTTTTGTTAGTTGTGGGAGTTACTGGATTCGAACCAGTGACCCTCTGCTTGTAAGGCAGATGCTACTCCCTGGATGATCTGGAAAAGCATTTTAGAAATCCCATTGGTAAAATCAACATCTTCAATTGCTTTGATGAGAAAATTGGCAGCTTGCTAAATTCCAATAAGATCGGGAACTGGATGGTATATAAGGATGTCAAGAGTTCAATGGAACATTTCGCTCCAAACCGGGATATTCGCTTCGTGGATGTCAATCATGACTTTCTTTTAAGATATGAAGAATTCCTGCTTAACCGTGGAAATACTACAAATGAAATCGGTGTAAGAATGAGGACCCTCCGGGCAATTTATAATTATGCTATCAATAATATGGTATATTAAGAATGACCAATATCCTTTCAAGAACAATTTCAACAGGAATGGCTTCAGTGTGACGAAATTTGAAATGGAACCCAGAAGGAAAGCCCTAAGCCTGGAAGAGATGGAAAAGGTAAGGAATTTAAAGCTAGATTATAGCTCACCCTTGTTTGACTCCTGGAATATATTTTTATTTAGTTAGTTGATCCTTATTAATTCACTTTTTCCCCTCATTCAAATGCGCGGGATATTTACCGGGGCAAAAAACTTTGCCTGATATATCCACCGAAAAAGGAAAAATAATATTTCTTCTCGTTTCATCCTCATCCATTTCATCATGTTGTAAGCTGAAGCGGCTAATAATGTGTTGATTTTGTCTCCAACCGTGCCTTTCAGATAATTTCTCAGCATCCTGTGATCATTCTTCAGGTGTGAGATTAGTCCTTCTATTCCGGCTCTTGACCGGCATCTGGCCTCCCGTTGTTTTTTCTTGTAATAACTTTCCTTTTTATTGGGTATTG
>CAYJNJ010000183.1:0-1509 GCA_964371595.1 uncultured Bacteroidales bacterium
GATGTATCCCTGATGAAATCGCTGATCATCACCCCCGATATGGTGGCCGCCGACTCTGCCTCCGCCAAAATGTTCGGCATCTCCCCCGATGACGTGCCATACATCGGTATTGCCGATTCCATGGGCATCGGTACGATGGCCCTCGATAAACTTAACGTCCACCGGATCATACTCTGATCATGCAAAAGGGGCGGCTTAAAAAACTCAGGATCTTTCTTTCCCTGCTTTTTTTTATTGTAATCGCAGCCTTATTCCTGGATTTTACGGGGATTGTTTACACAGATGCCACGCATGCTTTCCTGCACCTGCAGTTCGTCCCTTCACTGATACAGTTCCTGTCTTCACTCGCCCCGGCAGCACTGGGCTTCGCAATTATCCTTATCCTCACACTTTTATTCGGAAGGATATACTGTTCAACGATCTGCCCGCTTGGGACCTTGCAGGATCTCTTCATCTACATTTCAAGGAAATTATCCCCGAAGAAAAAGACCAATAAATTCAAGAAGCCGCTGAACTGGCTCCGGTACGGGCTCCTGGCCCTGGTGCTACTGTCGCTGCTCACGGGCAGCATGCTGTTTTTGAACATCCTCGACCCTTACAGCGCTTTCGGGAAGATCTTCGGTAACCTTTTCAGGCCGTTGCTTGTGCTGATGAACAACATTGCCTCCAAGTCACTGACTTACGCCGGTATTTACGGGCTTCCCATGGTGAAATGGATTGCTGTGAACAAAGCCGCTATGATTCTCTCTATGTCATGGGTTGTTTTGTTACTCGTGCTTGTCGTGAGAAGGGGCCGGCTTTATTGTAATACCCTTTGCCCGGTTGGTGCGCTGCTGGGACTTTTCGCCAGGTTTTCCCTCTTCCGTATCAGGCTCGAAAAGACAAAATGTAACAGCTGTGGAAAATGTTCCGCCGTCTGCAAGGCTGAATGCATCGATCCAAAGGAGCAGCGCGTTGATTTCAGCCGTTGCGTAGGCTGCATGAACTGTCTGTCGCCGTGCCCCGAGGGGGGCGTGAAATTCGAGCCTTTCTGGGTGAAAGATGAAGTTAAGATTGAAGATTTCGACCCCAAAAAGCGCGATTTCTTTAAAAAGTCAGGACTGGTTTTAGCCGGGACCATGATTGCCGGTGAGATCTTTTCCCAGGAACAGAAGAAGAAAGAGGTCATTCCCGCTACTGTTCCCATCAACAGGGAGCATCCTGTCACCCCGCCCGGCGCCCTGGGCCAGGCGAGGTTCAATTCGCTTTGCACCTCCTGCCATTTGTGCGTTTCCGCCTGCCCGACACAGGTGCTCCAGCCTACTTATTTCCTATATGGAATCAATGGCTTCCTCCAGCCGAGAATGGATTATATCACCAGTTTCTGCAATTTCGAATGCACCCTCTGCAGCGAGGTTTGCCCGACCGGCGCCCTTCTCCCCGTTCCGAAAGAAGAGAAAAAGCTGCTCCAGTTAGGTAAATCTTATTTTGTCAAAGAGAATTGCATCGTTTACACGAAGGATACCATAT